>JBAXJW010000059.1:0-8065 GCA_037137635.1 bacterium
ATCTAAGTCAGAGCGACTCGAGGAGTTGGCTCGTATGCTGGGTGGTCAGAAGATGACTTCTGCCAGAAAACTGGCTGAAGACATGGTAAAAAGAGTTCGCCAAGAGCTTTCCTCTTCTTAGAGAGAGACTCTAAAATAATCCTATGGGTTTTTCTGTTCGTGCAGCTGGCTTTTCTGATGTGGGGATGAAGCGACAAAACAATCAGGATTCCTACTTGATCAATGAAAAGCTGGGCCTTTTTGCGGTTGCAGATGGAATGGGTGGTCATAGCGGAGGAGAGGTTGCGTCTGCTCTTGCGGTCAAAGCTCTTGAGCATGTTTTTAAGGAACGAAAAGGTAATAAAAGTCTCGCTGAACTTTTGTCTTTTGGTGTTGAGAAAAGTAATCAAATTATTTTCGATCAAGCTGCTCAAAAATCAGAGCTAACTGGAATGGGTACAACGCTTACAGCAATGGCCATTCACAAAGACCAAGCTGTGGTTGCACAGGTGGGTGATTCTCGTTGTTATATTTTTTACGAAGGACAGCTTTATCAACTCACAGAAGATCATTCTCAAATTTATGAGTTGATGAAGTTGGGTTTTGTGAACGAAGAAAATATTCATAATTTTCAAAAAAATGTGATCACTCGTTCGGTTGGTTATGAGCCCTCTGTTGTTCCTGATGTCTACGGGATTGACTTGAAGAAGAATTCGCGTTTTTTAATTTGTAGTGATGGACTTACAGGCATGACAACACATCCACAAATGGCTCAGATACTTGGTAATTTTGAAATCGAAGAAGCGGCTTTGCGCCTTGTGCAGTTAGCAAACGCTCAAGGTGGTGAAGATAATATCACCGCCGTCATTGTGGAAGTGAAGTGATCCCTTTACGTACTCCTGCTGAGCTCAAAAAGTTTCCGACGACACTCATGGGAGTTCTTTTACTGTCGTTGATTGTGACTGCTTTGTTTGGAAACTTTTACTCTTCTTCCGATCATGTTTTAGGGCGTCTGTTTTCTTCAGTGATTTTGTTCCCGTCGTTTCCTTTGGGACTTTTGTGTTGCTGGTATTTGTGGATTTTTTTTCCTTGTTACATTTTGCGCTCTCAAAGAAATAAAAAAATCGAAGCTTTGATGGTCGGAGTTTGTCTTTTTCTTGCAGGTGGTTTTTTTCAATTCAATATTCATGTCGCTCTCTCTTACTTGGGCTCCTTGATGCTTTTGGGCTTTGTGATGAGAGATCTCATTTGGCACGATTTGGATACTTTAGTTGTAGGGCCAAAGCTTTTTTCTATTTTTGCGGTTCCTTGTTATGTGCATGTTTTTTTCTTTTTGTTTTACATTTTTATCGCACAATTAGTGCATCCTGCCTTTGGAATGCCCGGAAAAGATATATATCTAGTGGCTCTTGTGGGCTTTATCGTCGGTTTTTTGATACGCAGCTTCGAGTTAAAGAGGTTGAAATACTAGTGTATCTTTGGCTATATTAAAGGTTGGAGTTTTTATAAAGGATGGGTTTAAGAGCATTTTCTAGCTTCATAAAAAAAAGCTCAAAAAAAACGCTCGCGATTTTTATCCTTTTTAACTTTTCATCACATCTCTATTCCGCGGAAGTCCCTAATTTAACTGAGATTTTAAGCCATAAGAATCGAAGACTTGATCCTCCACCTCGTAACATTAAATCAGACCGTTTTGATCCAAGTGAGCGTTTTGAAGTCGCTCTTCAGCGAAGCGAGACAGCGGTTGCGATCACGAAAGATGATTCGGATGAAGAGTCAATTCGTTCTCGATATGAGGTTTTATTGGGCACAAATCGTAAAATCGCCGATAAAAACGTCTCTGTTGGGGTTTTAAGCGGTGGTTCAAGTGGTTTAGTGGGTGGGCGGATTGATATCGCGCTCGCACCTTTCTGGTTAAGTGCGAGTATGGGCTCCGGAGTCGATTATTCTTCTTGGGGTTTAGGAGTGAGAAAATACCTTTTCCCTCGTTTAGCGGTTCTTCCTTTTGTGGATATTCGTTACTCAGAGTGGCTTTTAAAGAAGTCTCACGATCAAAGAGCGGATTTTCCTTATCCCCAGTATGCAACGAAAAGCTTTTTTTCGAATCCCTTTGATAAGCAAACAGCTCACCTTGTGAGTCCTGGCTTGGGTATGGCTTATATCGGCAAAGAGGGTTTTGGCCTCGAAGTGGGAGCTCAATACACTTGGAGTTTCGATATGGAACAAGGGGCTGTGTTAGGTTCTCTTGGACTTGTACGTTATTTTTGATAGGCTCACCTAACGAATGTCGAAAGAAGAACTCGCCAAATTTGATGGTGTGATTATATCAACTCCTGGTGGAGGTCATTACTTAGTCCAACTTGAATCCGGAAAAACAGTTACTGCGAAGCTTGCCGGAAAAATGAAGCAAAATAAAATTCGCTGTATCGTAGGAGATTTCGTAACTGTTGGAATTTCTATATACGATTTGAACAATGGGATTATTCTTTTTAGAAGAAATAAGCGTCCAAGTTCTCACACTGATATAAAAAGATAGATTAATTTTTAAGAAAGAAAATTACGGTCGTCGTGTCGACCTGTGATTTTTGCTCTCAGCTGATAAAAAATTTCAAAAACAAAAAGCACATCTCCTCGAGTGAGTTCATGTTCTTTTTGAAAAATTCTTCGGATACGTGCCAAAACAGCTTCCGCATCGGGATATTTAAAAAACTCACTGAGTTTGAGAGTTTCGAGAATATATTGAGCAAGTTTTTCGATTTCTTTGAGGCTTGTAAGATCTTCAATAGTTATTTTTTGGGGAAAAGCGGGATTGATTTTTTTAAATTCATGGGCGGCTTCACTCCATGCGTAAAGTAAACATCCGGCTGCCATTGCAACGTTCATGGAGGGGCTTTGGGGATCGGTATCAATCGTCGTCAGAGCGTGGCAAAGGGAAAGTTCTTCTTCGCTCAATCCATCGTCTTCGGTGCCCAAAACAAGAGCCCATCTTTTTCCATCAAGTTTTTTTTCTTTGAGTAAAGTTGGATATTCGTAAAAGGGCCGCGAGTATCCAGAATCTTTTTCTCTGATACGCGCTGTGGTTCCAAGAGCCCAATGAATTCCTTCCATAGCATCTGAAAGGCTCGAATAAGTGAGGGCTTTTTGAAGAACCTTTTCACCTCTGCAAGCCATGGCCCAATCCACAGGGCTTTGTTCTCGGGTAAAGGCGTCCGCTCCGAGTGGGTTTTTTACAAAACGTAATTCATCTAATCCGAAATTTGACATGATTCGCGCAAGCGCCCCAATGTTTCCTTTTGCGCGCGGTCGCACAAAAATAACAATGGGTTTAGAATGAATCATAGGCTCGCATCATGAAACTTTATGATGTGAGGGTCAATAAAAAATATAACGCCGAACAGAAGAGGGATATGCGCTCAATCATAAACGACCTATCTAAAACAGCGTGGTTTGTAGATTATGATGGAACGCTTTGCCCTCACCAAGAAGTTTGGGAAGAGCGCGTTTATGATTCTCAAGAAATTTTTGCTGCTGTCAAAAATCTTCAAAAAAAGGTTCAAGGATTTTTTTGGAATACGGGTCGAAGAACTGAATCTTTGGCTTCGGTGAATGAAAATTTTAAACAATTCCCTGGGTTTTTTATTCAAGGAACTGTGTTTTGGAATGCGGAAGAACAAAAAGATCATTTGCTAGGGATTCCCTTTCCTCAGCACTTAAGTGAAAGTTTGCAGAATCAAATGGAGTTTGAATCTCAATACAGACTTGAAATCAAACCCACAGGAGCTCGAGTGGCCTCTCTTCGAAAAACTCAGCGAAAAAATATTAAAAAATTTGCAGATTCTTTGCAGCTTGATTTGAGTGGGGGCTGGGAGTGGAGAGTCGGAGATCGGGGCGCAGAGCTTTTGCATAAAGATTATTCCAAAGGCAGTGCTCTTCATTATGCTTATGAAAAAAAGATGGTCGCTGAAGACGCCGTTCCGGTTGCAATTGGTGATGATTACTTTGATCGAGCCGCTATGGAGTATGCGCTTCAGCGAGGAGGCTATGCGATTTTAATCGGAGAAGGTTGTGGATGGATCACGGAAGTTCCTCACAAGTCATCTCAAGTTGTTTTTTTTCGAGAACCAAAAGATTTTCTACAGTTTATAAAAGAATTATAAAAGCACTTTAAAAAGCAATCTAAAGAATTAATCTTCAGCGCTTTCTTCGCCTTCGTCAGCGGCACTTGCTGCAAAACCGCGAGTCATGGAGCGAATCTTGCGATTATTTTCGAGATCTTTTTGAGCTTCGATTGAAAAGCGAGTCCAAGGTTGAGCCTTGAGGCGCTTGAATCCAATAGGTTCTTCAGAAATTTCACACACTCCGTATTCGCCTTCTTTCAAGCGTTCGAGCGCGGCCATCACTTCGTTACGAAGTTGATATTTACCATCAAGCAAGATTTGAGAACGTTGCATGCCTTCTTCGTAGCTGCTGCGATCAAACTCGTCGGGCGCACCTTGTTCAGCACTAGCACCTTCTTCTTTGATTTCGCTTTCAAGAAGAGCAAGTTCTTCGGTGAGAGCAGATAACTTTTTTTCAAGAGCACTTTTAAGCTCTTTGATTTCTTTTTGATTTAGGCCAGAGGCATTGATTGGCATATATACGGTCTCTATTCTTTCGACTTGCAGACATATCGCTCATTGCACCTTGCCGCAAGTTAAAAATAGGGCGCTTAAAAGAAGGGTTCTTTGTAGGCTAACTATTTGTTTTTAGATGCTTTATATCGCCATCTGAAGCTTGTTTTTCTTAGAGTCCAAGCTGTTTCCAGAGATAATCGTAGCTATAAATTCCCGTATCGTGCCCATCAGACCACTGAACGCGAATGGCATAGTTGCCTACCGTTTCAATTCGAAGGGGGCCAACATTTGGATCTACGTCGTCTTTTTTAATTTTTCTCTGGCCCGTTCCCTCATCTACGCAGGAGGCACAAGGACATAAAAAGCGTAAGTCTCGGAAGGTGATGAGACTTTGCTTTGAATTGTTCCAGGTAATTTTAAGAACTTTTCCTTTGGGATTGGGATCCAAATGTACGATTTGAGGAGGGCCTTCTTGGTTGAGCCCTTTTTCTTGTTTCTCAATTTCTTTAACAAGATTTTCAGCAAGAGAAAGATATTTTTTTGCGAGTTCAGAATCGGGACGAGAAATCAGTACAGGTGTTCCGCTGTCACTTTCGTCTACGAGTTTTCCGTCGAGAGGAATGGAGCCGAGAAGAGGAATGTGTAAATCGCGAGAAATCTGGTCGCCACCACCTGAGCTAAAGATATGACTCGATTGTCCGCAATGAGGGCAGAGAAAGTCGGCCATGTTTTCGATGATGCCCAGGACTGGAACGCGCACTTGTTGAAACATCTGTAGTCCGCGTTTTGCGATTTGAGTGGCAAGTCCTTGAGGAGTCATCACGATCACAGCGCCCGAAAGTTTCACGACTTGTGAAATTGTAATTTGGATGTCACCTGTTCCAGGGGGAAGGTCGAGAAGAAGGTAGTCAAGTGTGCCCCATTCCACATCTGAAAAAAATTGAGTCACAGCTTTTGAGGCCATGGGTCCGCGCCAGATAATGGGAGTGTCAGAACCTAAAAGGGCCATGCTCATGCATTTGATTCCATGGGCTTCAGGTGGGCGTACTTTTTCGCCTGGTTTTTGAGTCGGAGCTTCTTTTGTTCCTAAAATTTTAGGAACACTTGGGCCATAAATATCAGCATCCAGAAGTCCAACCTTGTATCCTTTTTTTGCAAGCGCCACGGCAAGATTTACAGCAGTTGTGGATTTACCAACACCTCCTTTTCCTGAGCCAATCGCGACGATGTGTTTGATTCCTGCAAGAGGACTTTGAGCAGGTCTTTGAGTGTTAGGAGGAGTATGAGAAGCAGTGCTTTTTGTAGAATCTTGAGACATGGATAAATTTCTTTGTAGCAGATTCCTAATTTACAGGCATTGTTTGGGGCTTCATGATATGAAAAAAGGAGAATGTCTCCGAAAAAGGTCCCGCATAAACAACCCCCTCAGGTTACCCATAAAGTGACTTTGTTGAGAGGGGATGGCATCGGTCCCGAAATCTGTGATTCTGTTGTGCAGGTTTTTGAAGCGGCAAGAGTCCCCATTGTTTGGGAAATTGTCGAAGCGGGATTGGATGAATACGAAAAAAACGGAGAGTCCTTACCTGAGACTGTTCTAGAAACTTTGCGTAAAAATAAAATCGCTCTCAAGGGTCCCACAACAACACCTATTGGAAAAGGTCACCAAAGCATTAACGTTCGCATACGTAAGGCGCTTGATCTGTTTGTGAACGTTCGACCCTCTCTTTCACTTCCTGCGCTTCCCACGCCTTTTAACGATATTGATTTAGTGATCGTGCGTGAAAACATCGAAGATACTTACGGCGGAATTGAATATCGCCAAAGTGACGATTGCGCAATTGCACTTCGGATTTCAACTCGCACGGGAGCGCGTCGTGCTCATGAGTATGCTTTTGAATTAGCTAAAAAAGAAGGCCGCAAAAAAGTGACCTGCATTCATAAAGCAAATATCATGAAGATCACAGATGGTCAGTGGTTAGAAAGTTTTTACGAAGTTGCTCGCGATTATACGGATATTATTCATGCAAGCGATATGCTTATTGATAATTGTTGCATGCAGCTTGTGCAAAAACCTCAGCAATTTGATGTCTTGGTTCTCCCAAATCTTTTTGGAGATATCGTGAGTGATTTGTGCGCAGGACTTGTGGGTGGATTGGGAATCGCTTCGGGTGCCAATATCGGATGTGATGGTGCTATTTTTGAAGCGGTACATGGCTCTGCACCCGATATTGCTGGCAAAGGTGTCGCTAACCCTACAGCTATTTTATTTTCGGCTATTTCGATGCTCTATCATTTGGGTCTTACCAAACATGCGCAGTTGATTAAGGAAGCTCTTCGAAAAGCTTTGATGAGCGTGGAAGATCGAACAGCTGATTTAAAGGGTAAGGGAAACACTCAGACTTTTACGAAGAAAATTATTTCTCATTTGGAGGCTTACGTATGAACGTAAAAGCTGTGGATGTGTTTATTACAAGTGCAACGTTGCCGAAGTTTGAAAGTCTTGCTGATTGGTCGTGCACAGATGTCTTCAATCGTGGAACTCGTGTGGGTCCTGTGGGGAAAGTTTCTTGTCATATGACGGACGTGTTTCAGTGTCGCTTTGCATATGCAAAAGGGGCAACAGATTCTGGACAGGTTTTGAAACTCTTAGAAGCTTTACATGAAAAAAAAATCATGTGGAGCAATGTCCACATGATTTGGGAATAACAATTAATTAGATTTTACTGGGAAACGTAGGGAGATTTAACTTCTTGGCGAAGAGTTTTAGCAACTTTTCCTTTTTGATCTTTTACGGGAGTTATCTTCATAAAGTTGCCACTCCTTTTGCTATCAGCTTGTTTTTGACTATTCCAAATATGGTCTTTGCTTCCGTCTTTTGTGTCAACAGCTGCGGAGGCTCCAGTCGAGTAAACAACTTGGCATCCAGATATTTGTGAAAACCTCGTTGCAAATTTATCTCCTGTGTTACAACCCATAAGTTGAATAAGACATGTATCGCAAAATTTAATGTCGGTGACTTTTCTTTTAAAAAGACCCATCAAGCCTTTTTGACGATGAGGTCTAAGGGCAAATTCAAGATCGTCAAGGCTCATACCTCTTTCGGACATTCCTCTTTGCATACGAGATTCATCGTCAAGGTAAAGGCCCGATCCATTAGGTCCTTTAGAGATGGGAATTCCTTCTCCACCGTAGGGATTTGTATTGGTCCAACCGTGTGAAGCAACAGTCACTTTAGAAACACAGCCAAATTTTTTGGTGTATTGCTGAAGGCCCACAAGGATATCTTGACCAGAAGAAAAGTAATAAGCAGATCTAGAGAGGCGAGTGTTGTTTTCCCAAACTTTTGAGATTCCATTAAAAAGACCGAGTCCTGCTTGTTTGTTAGAACTTTGAGCTTTTTCCTTATTTAAGGTTTCGGTGAGGTCTGTTTCGTATTGCTTAATGTAATCATGAACAGAATATTGTTTTGCATT
>JBAXJW010000060.1:0-8055 GCA_037137635.1 bacterium
AACAAATACAATTGCAGAATCTTTTGCAAAATCCAAAGCACTCAAAGCCGACCTGGTTTTTCGCTCAAGATTTTTTTCTTCTAAAATACCCCTCACCAATCCTTGTTCGATTTGAGTGTAAAGCATCTCTTGAAAAGCTACTGTGAAATCGCTTTGAGCAATCAAAATCGAACGACCCAGATAAACTTGAACATATGAAACATTTTCAAAAAGTTGATCAACCTCAACTCCCGTCGCAACAATCGCTTGATTCGAAAAATTATACTGAGCTCTAAACTGACGAGAGAGTCGTTGAGCAAAGTCTCCAGAAACAAAAACCCCTTTTGCGCCGTTTATTCTGCCATAAAGACCAATGACTGAATAACCAGGCTTCATACTCATCGAAACAAATTGCAAAGACAAACTATAAGCCTGAAAAGAGATCAAAGCGTAAAGAAAAGCGAAGATTCGTTTTTTCACAAAATGAAGTGAAAAAGCTTATAGGCGGACTCATCCGCCATTACAAGCACTTACACATCCCTCAGATACGAGATGAAGAGGCGGAGCCAAACATTCCTGTGTTCCCTTATGCCTGACAATCGAAAGCCCATCTGGATAAGGAATTGAGGAAATTACACCAAATTTAGCTCGACAAGCCTTGAGAGCATAAAAAATAAGCCCTGGCCTCCAATCCGTTTCCCATCTCAAATATTCAGAAATAGAAATCCGATTGACCCCTAGTCCATTTTTTATAGGCGCACTTTGCAAAATGCTAAAATCAAATCTCGTTGTGAGCATATTCGAAGACTTACAATCACTGAGCTTGCCAATATTTGAAAGACCAAACGGATCAGCACCTACGCTATAGACAGTTGTCGTATGCCCGGGAGCCGAAATAATATCGCCCGCTTTGAGACTTTCATTTTCGGTAAAGGTTACTTTTTGAATACAATCCAATCCGTTGGATTGCGGATTCCTCAACATCGCCGAAGAAACTCCATAGACATTAACAGCCTTAAGAGTTGAATTGGCTTTCAGCTTCAAGCCAGCTGCTGCGAGATTTGCAAAAACCAAAGCCGCGCAATCGATTCCCATCGTATTCGATCCAGATCCACTTCTTCTAAAAAAATCGAGAGGCGAATCAATTTCATGACTCGCATAAGGCTTTCCACCATAATTATATATGGGTGGATTTTCTCTGATGTTTCGACATTCGGATCCGATCTCGGGAAGTTTATTGATGTAAAAATGAGTGGAATTTACTTTTTCTTTGGATCGAATGACTCTTCTTTTGCCTACACCATCCGGATGATCGCCCACGACAACTACACCTTGAACGTCCGGATCAGAATTTCTCAAAAGCGGCATATTTAAGACTTCACAGCTTTGATAAAAAGTAGAAAAAACTTTTTCCACTCCCGCTTGAGGATTTGCGACTCGAGTTTCCGAAAAATCTTTTCGTAAGGAAACCCCTTTCGCAGAAGAACGCGCACATTCAATCCCAAGATCTTTTATCCGTTCCTCAATCCGAAGAATTATAAATTCAGCCTTTTGTGAGATCGCTCTTTTTGCGGGAGTACTTCGATCACCTAGCTCAATGGCGCTTAATGTTTCTAGAATTAAATGGGGATCCGACAAGTTAAGTTTCTGAGGAGCCTCACGAAAAAGTAAAATAATTAATGAGCTTATATTTTCACGCAAAACTGAATCATTGATTTTTAAAAGACGATTCAAATCATCTTCGTTGTATTTTGCATTGTAAATATGCTCATAGTGTTTGTAAAAGTTTGACCAAATTAAATCACGAAAATTTTTGCAACCAAAAGAAGATTTAAAAGCATCCAAAAACTCTTGCTCATTAAATTCAGCTTTTTCGGCATAAGAAAAGCTCGTGAAAGCAAAACTCAAAAAAACGATTGTAAAAAATAAACGCTTTATCCCTAAACCAAACATGTTAACTATAGAACCTCATAACCCTTCTTCATAAATCTATACTCATAGCTTCTTTGCAAGAAATAAGGACTTAATTCAAGCACTCTGTTGCGGGTCATCATTTACTCGCTTAAATTAAGAAGTGGGGGTGAACATTGCTTTACGGAAATGAATCCATTTCACACTACGCTCCATCAAATGTGAGCGTGTGGATGTCTATGGCTTTTCAAGCGGGACTCTTAAACATTGGAGGCTTTATGGCCTGTCACCGCTTTGTTTCACACGTCACGGGCTTTGCAGCTTTTTTTGGTTATGAATTAAGCCAAGGCAAAACTCTACACGCACTTGGAATGCTAAGCGTTCCTTTATTTTTTTTATTGGGTGCGATGTTTAGCGGCCTCTGTGTCGACATTCGACTGAAGCAGCATAAAAAACCAAAATACTACTTTCCCTTTGGAATTATGTTCTTACTCATTCTCCTTGTTTTCATAGGAGGAACGTATGATTTTTTTGGAAAGTTTGGATCTCCACTTGTTGAATTTCACGGTTATACGCTTCTTGCAATTTTATGCTTAGTTTGCGGAATGCAAAACGGAACCATCACAAGTGTTTCTAAATCTGTTATCAGAACAACTCACCTCACAGGAGTGACTACCGATCTAGGAATTGGAATTATTCGCTTCTTATATCGAAAAAAATTACAGGGTCACACAGACGAAGAGACTAAAGCAAACTTCATGCGATTAGGAATCATTTTCTTTTTTGGATTGGGTTCTACAATAGGTGCTTTTGTTTTTGATAAACTTGGATACGTGGGATTTGCAATACCCCTTCTCACTTCCGGTGTGTTGTTTACTTTTATGTTTTATTTTCAACGCATTCGACCCGTGGAAGCTAAAATCCTGTAAAGTAAGCTTATGAAAATTGCCATTGCAGGCGCCAGCGGCTTTATCGGTAAACATCTGATCGATAGACTCTTAAAAAATCCTGACATTGAAGTAAAAGCGCTAGCTCGATCCTTTAGCAAATTTAATTCTGGGCGTTTTGAAAAAGAGCGCTGCGATCTTTTTTCTTTGCTCGATGTGGAAGAATCTCTTAAGGGCCAAGATCAAGCGATCTACCTAGTCCACTCTATGCTTCCCTCTTCAGAATTATCACAAGGAAATTTTGCGGATTACGATCTCATCTTGGCCGACAATTTTGCTCGAGCAGCAAAGAAAAATAATATCAAAAGGATTATCTATCTTGGCGGAATCATTCCTGCCGGTAAAGACTTGCATCCCGAACAACTCTCTCTTCACTTAAGAAGCCGTTTAGAAGTGGAAGAAATATTTAAATCTTACGGCATCCCCCTCGTTTCTCTTCGAGCAGGAATGATTATGGGCAAAGAAGGATCCTCCTTTCAAATGCTGTTGCGTCTTGTTCAAAGACTCCCCATCATGATTTGCCCCGCATGGACACTGAGCCCAAGCTCTCCTGTACACGTAAAAGATGTTGCTGAAAGCATCTTTTACGCTTTGATGGATCCAAAACTTGAGGGAAGCTTTGACTTACAGAACGGGCAAAACATTTCTTATCTTGAAATGCTCAATATGTGCGCAAAAAAAATGCACAAAAGAAGATTCTTCTTTAAAGTCCCCTTTGTTTCGCCCAAGTTTTCAAAACTTTGGATAAGGCTCATCACGGGTGCACCCAAAAACCTTGTTTATCCTCTCGTTGAATCACTTGAACACGACATGAGCCCCAACCCTCAACATTTCTTAAAAATCCCCGATTGGAGGTATAAAACCTTCGACGACACGCTGAACGAACTTCCTCAAGAAGAAACAGGCGAATTCAAATTACTCGACGAACCCAAAGCCTACAAAAAACCTGTAGCCGATAAGCACATGCGAATTGTGCAATCTGTTCAAAGACTCCATCTTCCGCCAAATAAAAACGCCGAATGGGCGAGCCAAGAGTATGTCCACTGGCTCAACAGAAACTTTCGAGGCCTCATTCAAGCTCGTACCGAAGGTGAGATTACAAAATTTACAATCCTAGGGCTCCATTGTCCTTCTTGAATTAACAATGTCTAAAAAAAGAAGCTTTGAAGACCGAGTTCTTTTTTACATTACAGGTGGCATTTTGAGCAAAAACGCTGAAAAAGGTCGTCTTGAATTTCGAGTGACTCCCGACAAGAAAAACCTGATAGTTGCTATTCACGGCTTTCGGCCCCGCCTTCCTTGGTTTATTTACAAATATACCCAGGCTTTATTGCATGCTTCAGTGATGAAACGCTTTGGTAAATCACTCCAAAAGTTGTAGACTCTCGTTCGTGACAATTTTACTCAGCTCTCACAAACTCAACATGAGTTTTGCAGGTCGTCCTCTTTTTAAAGACATCAGCTTTGGAATTGAATCCGGCGATCACATCGGCCTGATTGGCCCCAATGGAGCCGGTAAATCCACACTTCTCAAAATTATCAGTAGTAAAATAAAAGCAGATAGAGGCACTCTTTCTCTTCAACAAGGTCTCTCAATTGCTTACCTTGAGCAAAATCCTCAGGTAAACCTTGAATCCACCGTGAATGAAACCATCATGGAAGGAGCTCACGATCCGCATGACTGGCAAGCAATTGCTCAAGCTCAAGAAATGATGTCTCATCTCAAATTTGAAGCAGCGGGAATTAGCGACACTTCTCTCATGAGTGAATTATCAGGAGGATGGAAGAAAAAAGTTGCCTTCATTAGAGAATGTCTTCGCAATCCTTCACTCATGCTCTTAGACGAACCGACAAATCACCTCGATGTGGAAAGTATTTTGTGGCTTGAGGAATTTCTCTCGAACGCTCCTTTTGCAACGCTCACCGTGACTCACGATCGACTCTTTTTAAATCGTATTTCAAAAAAGATTTGGGAACTTGATTTTAGAAATCCCAACGGCTTACTCGTCGTTGAGGGTGACTTTGTAAGCTACTGTGAAGTGAAAGAAAACATGCTTCATGCTCTCGAGCGTCAGGAAACAACCATGCGTAACACTTTACGCAGAGAAACCGAGTGGCTTAGAAGAGGACCCAAAGCTCGCACAACCAAACAACAAGCGCGAATTGAACGTGCCCACGATCTAGCCGATGACGTACAAGAGCTTTCAGAACTTAATAAAAAACGTGAAGTAAACCTCAAATTTGTTGGAGCTGAAAAAAATCCTAAAAAATTAATTGAAGCAAAAAATCTTTCAAAGGCCTACGACGCTCGAACGATTATTAAGAACTTCAACCTTTATTTAAGTCCCGGAAATAAGATCGGTATCCTCGGAGCTAACGGAGCGGGCAAATCAACTCTGCTCAAGCTTCTTCTAGGATTAGAAAAGTCAGACACTGGACACGTTCAACTCTCAGATGATTTATCCATCGCTTATTTCGAGCAAAATCGCGAAAGTCTCGATCCCAATGCTTCTGTCATGCAAACCATTTGCCCAGCAGGAGATCACGTAAAATTCAATGGAAACTATGTTCACATTCGGAGCTACCTCGATCGCTTTTTATTTTCTACTGAAAAAATGCTAATGCCTGTTTCTAAACTTTCAGGTGGCGAGCAATCCCGACTCCTCATTGCGCGACTCATGCTCAAAGAAGCAAACATTCTTGTTCTCGACGAACCGACGAACGATCTCGACATGGTGACCCTCAATATTCTGGAAGATCGCCTGATTGAATTTCCAGGAGCTATTCTTTTAGTGACTCACGATCGATATTTCATGCATCGAGTAGCGACACAAATTCTTGCCATTGATCAAAAATACGACCCTGG
Source organism: bacterium (assembly GCA_037137635.1). Classification (GTDB taxonomy): domain Bacteria; phylum Bdellovibrionota; class UBA2428; order UBA2428; family UBA2428; genus CANIGN01. Next base: position 5,704 of record JBAXJW010000060.1, read on the forward strand.
ACATGTCGAAAGCTTTTCAACTCTTGAGCAATGGGAAGCTTGGCAAAAAGAGCAAGCTTCTTCAAAAGGTGATTCTTCTAAGTCAGAAAAAAAGCCTCAAACAAGCAACCACTCTCAAGAAAACAACAAAGACAGTAAGAAAAAAATACAACTTACTTACAACGAGCAACGTGAACTTGAGTCGATGGAAAGCAAAATTCATAAAGCTGAAAAAGAAATCGAAACACTTAGCTCAGATGAAACCCCCAAAAATGCTCAAACTTACAAGCAAATTGGTGACATCCAAAAAGAAGTTGAAAAACTTTACGCCCGATGGGCTGAACTTGAACAAAAAAAACCTTAACGAGACACAAATGAACTCTTGGATAAAACCTCTTTTTCATCAAACTCTCTTTTTTTCAATTCTAAGCCTTTGCGCATGCACTCCTAAAACTCCAGAAGGGCCAGCGATTCAGCGTCTCAAAATCAGACTTGCAAGCGAAGTGCCCTCCATCGACCACACACTCACAGGGGATGCAACCTCAAGAGATATCATCACCACACTTCACGAAGGATTATTGCGCCTTGATGAAAAAAACCAAGTCGTGAAGGGCCTTGCTGAATCATGGACCATAAGTCCTGATCAAAAAAAATATACATATAAACTAAGACCCAATCTTAAATGGAGTGATGGAAGAAATCTTGTCGCTCAAGATTTTGTAGATGCTATTGAGCGAGCTCTTAATCCAGAAAACGCTGCTGTCACTGCACATTTTTTATTTCCCATTCAAAACGCTTCCGTCTTTTTCGAAAGAAAATTAAAAGACTTCTCTAAAGTTGGCGTGAAAGCCCTGAACGATCAAAGCCTTGAAATCACACTGAGCGCTCCATTCCTACATTGGAACGACATCGCAACATTTAACATCATGATGCCTATCCGAAAAGACTTGATTGCAAGTTTTGGAGCCAAATGGACAGACGCAACTCATTACTTATCTGCTGGCCCTTACATTCTCAAAGAATGGAACAAGCAGGGAAAAATCGTTGCTGCTAAAAATCATCTCTACTGGAACCAAGAAGAACTAAAAAGCGCTTTTGACGAAGTTGAATTTCGTGTGGTTCAAGAAGGCAACTCAGCTGTCACCCTTTACCAAAAAGGAGTATTCGACATTCTTCAACGTGTTCCTTTTCAACTCATAACTCAACTCGCAAAAACAGAAAGTGGATTTAAAAATCTACCCACACTTTTTACTGTGGGGATGAGCTTCAACACTCAACATCCTCTGACAAAAGATTCTCAGACACGAAAAGCCATTGCGCTGGCGATTGACCACAGCCTTTTACAAAAATTTCTTTCAAATGATTCTACTCCAAGTTCTACTTGGGTGCCGGAAGAACTTTTAAACTTTCCACAAAACAAAAAAACGACTTTCAACCCAGAGCTTGCCAAAAAAATCTGGGTCAAGATTAAAAATCCTCCCCAAAAAATAGATTACCTTTTTCCTTCCACACCTAAGGCAAAAATTATTGCTGAGTTTTTACAACAACAACTCAAACAAAACTTAGGACTAGAAATCGAACTCATTCCTCAGGAATGGAAAGTTTTTATCAAATCTCAAAAGACAGGGGAATATCCACTCTTTCAACAAGGATGGGTAGCCGCCTATCCGGACGCTCTTAACTTTTTGGACGTCTTCAAGTGCAAGAGTGGTCAAAACTATTCCCAAATGTGCAATCCTCTTTACGACTCACTTCTAGAGCAATCTCTCTTAGCTCAGGGACTGCAGCAAACGCAAAAACTTCGAAAAGCTCAAGAGATTCTCCTCTCTCAAGAAATCGCCACAATTCCCCTGACTCTTGAAAACTCTACTTATCTTGTAAACTCTCGAATTCAAGGTTTTGCAGTCAACAGTACTTCTACTTATAGAATTTCCAAACTCAGGCTCCAGCCTGAATCAGAAAAAAAGAAATAAACATCATGAATCTGCTTCAACTTCAAAAGGGATCCAAAGCTTTTGCGACAAAAATACTTTTTAACCAAGCAAGTTTTGCCGTGAACGAAGAAGAGCACGTGGGAGTGATTGGTCCGAATGGAGCAGGCAAAACCACTCTCTTTAAAATTCTTACTGGCAAAGATACTCTCGATAGCGGCGAAGTTATCAAATCAAAATCACTACGCTTGGGTTACCTTGCCCAGCACGACAACTGGCAAGCCGATGAAAGCGTAGAAGACTACCTCAGTCGAGATTGTATCACTCCTCTTTGGAAGCTCAAAAGCCTTGCAGGAAAACTTGGCTTAACTGATGAGATATTCGCTAAGCCCATTACCTCTCTGAGCGGAGGTTATCGCATGCGCTGTAAACTGCTTTACTT
>JBAXJW010000061.1:0-7762 GCA_037137635.1 bacterium
CGAAACGCCCATGACTCGACTCTTTGAGCGCACATCATTCAAACCATCTTCAATACGAGCCACTTGATTCAGGCGAATGGGATTATAATTAGGCGACCCACCTCGTTTGCTGATAACAAGCTTTCCAAATTCTTCCGCAGTAGGCGCTTCTCCCATTGTTCGAATATTGATTTCTTTTTCAAGATTTTCGATTCTTCCAGAAGGGCGCTCAGAATGTTCGAGTTGAATCGTATTAAAAATATCTCCAACTGTAAGGTAGTAGTCCTTCAACTTTTTTGAAGAAAGCCACACTCGCAAGCTTGGATCGACATAGCCCCCCATCATGACTTCCCCTACGCCTGTTGCCGATGAAAACTTATCTTTGATCTGATCTCGGACAAGAGACATTAAAGCAGGTCGAGGCATTGTTGCTGAAGAAACAGAAAGCCAAATAATAGGATTGTCTTCAGGATTACTTTTAGTCACGACCGGTGGATCTAATTCTTTTGGCAGACGTTGAAGTGTGCGAGAGATGACGTTTTGAATTTCTTGAACAGCAACATCAATATTTTTATCAAGATCAAACTCAACAGAAATAGAAGCAGAACCCATTTTTGAGGAAGATGTTAAGTTTGTAATTCCTTGAACCCCCATCAAAGCATCTTCAAGAGGATCCACAACGTCGACTTCCATGATTTCAGGAGCGGCACCTTCTAAATTCAAAGAAACAGAAACAACTGGAAAATCCACATCAGGAAGCTGACTCACTCCCATACGCTTAAAAGCAATCCACCCGAAGATAATCAAGGCTGCCATCAGCATCCATGCAAAGACTGGGCGTTTAATGGAAATTTCCGAAAGACTCATGGTCGCTCCTTATTTGTGAAGTGAAAAGATTTCGCCTACTGAATTATCAAGTGAGGCTTTTGCAACTTCTAAAGCGTAGCGATTTGTATCGTACGATCTCTTAGCGTCGAGTTGCTTGGTCATTGCTGTTAAAACATCTATATTGGTTGCCAATCCATGGCGATAATCTTTATTGAGTCCTTGATAAGCTGCAGTAGCTGTTTCAACCGCTTCTTTTAAGAGCCTTACTTGATTCAAAGATTTTTGAAGCTCTGTATAAGCCACTCTGATTTCAACCTCTGCACTTCTACGCGCTTGAGAGAGTAACAATTCTTGTTCGTGTAATTTAGCTGCAGCTTCACCCACTTGCGCACTGGAAAGTCCCCCCTCAAAAATAGGAATGCTTAAACTTAATCCCGCATCCCACTTAGAATCTTTTAGATTAGTCCCTGATCGATCAAGATAATAATTCCCGACTAAATCAAGCGAAGGATAGTAAGAAGCACGATTATAGCTTTTATTGTAACGAGCCGCCTGAACCTGAGATATAAGCGAGCGAATATCGGGCCGCTTTTCTACAAGGCTCAAGTATTCCTCCAGAGGTTTTACTTTTAAAGAAAGATCTCCAGCAGATAAATCTTTTAGCTGAGAATTTTTATCAAGCTTTGTTAGAGAATAAAAATTATCTCTTGTTTGATCTAAAAAATTAAGCGCCGAGTCCAGCTGTGCACTCAAAATAGCTTCTTGCGAGCGAGCACTCAATAAATCCGTATTTCGTGATCGACCAGACTTTACCCACGATTCAAGCTCCTTGGTTCTTTGCTGAGAAAACTTCAGAACTTCTTTAAGATTTCGAACATCTTGCTCGGCAGACAAAATTGAAAAAAACCTCTGTGCAACTTGAAAATAAAGATTGCCCTGTACTTTATCTGTCTGGGCATTTTGGCTTTTCAATGTATTTTGCGCAATCTTAAGAGCATCAAATTCTTTTAAGCCATGAAACAAGGGCTGCGTTGCTGTAACTTTTGCGGAATGCTGTGTTAAGTCCGCAACAATAGCCCCCTTCAAACCCGGATCATCTATTCGCGTATAACTTCCTACAATGCTTAAGTGAGGGAAAACTCCTGAAAGAGCCTGAGACACCTGCTCTTCGACCTGTGTCACCTTTGCTTGTTGTATGGGAAGAGCTTCAGTATTGGAAAGAGCGGCTTGATAAGCTTTTTGTAAATCAATTTCTTGAGCATGTGAAAAAATGACAAAAAAACAAAGAAAAAATAAAATTCTCATAGGCTACTTTGAATAAGACTAATCGCTTTAGAATGAAGGACAAAGAATTTAGAAAAACTAATAGCAGCGCATCAATTAAAGAAGCTCTTTAAAGATCTGCCCACCACGTCTCTTGCCATGTCACGTCTGAAATAATGCTCTGTCCTCGTTTGTTAGGATGAAAACAATCAAAACTAATGTCTGTATCTTTAAATTCATAATGACTGAGCTGACTTGCAAAACGAACCGTATCCTGACCCCAAACAGAATTGATATCTTCCTTTATATTTTCTAGCTCATGCATGTATTGGCCGTAGCGATCGAGAGCTTCCTTGTATTTAGGAGAAGAGGAATCCTCTTCGAGAATATTTCGACAAAAGCCATGAAAAGACCACATTTGACTACAACGATTAAGCCCCGGAACAAAAGACAGAAAAGAATCTTCAGCAACTTTCTTTAAATGAAAAACATCTGGAATTCCAACAAGCAATATTTTTGCACGAGGATTTTTCACCAAAATTCGCTCAACGCTTGTGCGAATATTTTCAGAATAGTCCAGAGCGCTGCTCATGGAAGCCTGACCATGCAAACACAAATCATTCGCTCCAATTTCAACAGCAACATAATCAGGAGCTTTCGTTTTTAATTTTTTACGACTCCATTTTAAAACATCATCTATTTGTGCTTTAAGATCAAAACTTGTTGACCCCGAAACAGCTGCGTTAATATTTTTTACGGGCTTCTCGCTTAACTCATTTAAACGACTTACATGAGAATCAACCGACTCCCTCCAACCCGTTGCCCAGCTATACTGCTTGTACTCCACTCCCTTAATGGACATTTTTAATCCTAAACGCAAGATAAGATCCAAAAACTTTCCAAGTAAAAGCGGATTCAATCCATCTGTACGATTAAAAATCGCAAGCGCTCCCGCACTAATACTATCGCCTAATATAGCCATACTCTTTGGAATTTCAGCTTGAGACTCCACACCTTGTGGCTGAGAAGAAAAAGCGTTGAATGACACGAGAGTCATCAAGAGAAAATATTTTTTGCCAATTCCCATTAGAATTAAATCGGCAAGAAATTATTTTTTTAATTTTTTTTTGAGCCACAAAATTGGCTTTACTGAAAATATCAAGAACAAATCTTAACGGTTGATCAACGTGAACAGCTTAAAACGTAAAACTACTGACTGATACAATAAAGATGCGCATCCATAGCGCAATCCCCATCAATATTATCTACCCATTTACCATCTTTCTGAGAGGCATCTCCGACTCGAACAGGATGTGCACTTAAACTCTTCCAGTTATTGCAGAAATCAGCCAGAACAGAACCTGACTTTGTGCCATCAGCTTTTGTTCCAGTAAAAACATTTACAGCTCCTGAAATTAAATCGCCATATTCATCTATATTAATCGCATTAGAAAGACTGACCAATGAGCTATTCCAAAGTCCATCAAATCCCTTATCAGTCACATTAAGTACTGCGCCTGTTTTGTTAATTATAAAGATATATCCAGTACCATAGCCCAGAAGACTACTCGCATCCCCACCCGTCGTACTGTAACTTAGGATGGCACGATAAATTCTTTGAAGACCCGCTGCTTGAGCTGCTGCTTGGCAAGCATCGTCAGGGCTACTGAAACCTGAAAAATTACCCTTAAAAGAATCTTTCGTTACAAATATTCTGTGATCAAGACCCGAAACTCCATCACGCGTATCGACTAGCTCAAAACAAGAACTTAGCGAAATACACATAAGAACTAGAAAAATAAATTTTTGAGTTTTTTGAAACATCACACATTAATTCTCATGTGAGTTCAGATTAAATACAACTTAATTTTGATCATTGTTTGAAAGCTCTTCTTGTTTTAAATCCTCCTTAAAATGAAAAAAAAGAAAAATACTTTCATCTTTCCTATCTGCCTGATTTTTGCACTTTACTCGAATTTAGGGTTTGCCAGACAACCTGTCTTACTCATCTCTATAGATGGTTTTCGCCCTGACTATCTGAGCAAAAAGAACAGCCCTACTCTGTACAAATTTGCTCAGCAGGGAGTGAGAGCCATAAGCCTGAAACCCATTTTTCCTTCTCTCACTTTTCCTAATCACTACACAATTGTGACAGGCCTTTACGCTGAACATCACGGCATTGTGGGAAATGAAATCAGAGACCCACAGGATCCCAAACTTCATTTTACGCTCGGGGCTGGTCGCGAAGTCGTCAACAATCCCAAATGGTGGCTAGGCGAACCCATTTGGATCACCGCTCAAAAACAAGGACTCAAATCGGGAATTCTTTTTTGGCCTGGATCCGAAGCCCCCCATCAAGAAATGCTTCCCACGTATTTTCAACCCTATGATCAAAAAATTACAAGCAAAGAAAGAGTCGAGCTTTTGTTAAAATGGTTTGATTTACCCGATGATCAAAGACCCCAATTTTTTACTCTTTATTTTGATACTGTTGATTCAAATGGACACCGTTTTGGTCCGCAATCCAAAGAAGTCAAAAACGCAATTAAAGAAGTGGATGCTGCCCTTTCTTTGTTAGTCAGTGAAGTTGAAAAAAGAGAAAAACTCAAAGAACTCAATATTCTTGTCGTCTCTGATCACGGAATGGTTCTGATGGATCCCAAGAAAACCATCGACATCACAGATATCCTCAAAGACTTTCCGAATGTTGACAAGACTGGCAACAGCGCAGTTGTAGGACTTTTTTCATCGAATAAAGAAGAAATAAATCAACTTAAAAAAAAACTTATAGAAAAATCTAAAAGCTACAGAGTTTACAAAAAAGAAAATATTCCCACTCGTTATCATTATCAAAAAAGTGACCGAATCCCCGACCTCCTTTTAGTTGCAAAAGAAAAAGTGAACATCAAAACAAAAGTTGATTTTTCTCCTATCAAACCCAATTCCTATATTGCTACCCACGGATACGACAACACTTTGAAATCCATGCAAGCGAGCTTTTTTGCGAAAGGCCCTTCTTTTGCCACTCAAAAAGTTGTTCCTACTTTTGAGAATGTAAATATTTATGAACTCATGTGCAAAATATTAGAGATCTCTCCCGCTCCGAATGACGGAAAACTCTCGAACTTACCCAAAAACTTGTTGCGCTAAATTTACCGAAACAAAAGTGGCTCGTGTTTCTTTTTGATTTCTTTCCAATGAGGAATATGTGAAGTCAAAAGCTGTTTGAAAGCAGCACTATGATTCATATGAAAGAGATGACACATTTCGTGAACCAAAACATATTCAAAAAACTCTGGATGCATGCGAGCCAAATGTTTATGCAAAGTAATTCGGCCATCGCTTCGACATAGCCCCCAGCATGACTTGAGGGATCGAAAACTTATTTCCGGCTGCTTAGCCAAAGCAAAACGATTCACCCATTTGGGAATTAGCGAAAGTGCCTGACTTTGAGTTTCAAAAGCAAGCCACTCCTCAAACACTTTTTTCAGATGATGTGCCTGAAAATTTGAAGCTCGAATGAGCAATCGATCTTCTTCAATACTCACACTTGGATAAACAGCGCACTCTAAACAAAGCCTCAGCTCTTTTCCTTGAAAATAAATGAGCTCGCCCTCCTGCCAACGATGAGTGAGTTTCATCGAGCTTAAAGACTTCATTCGTTTGAGTTTTTTTCGAATCCACTCTTCGTGTTTTTGCAAAAGAACCAGAATCTTTTCTTCCGTCATTTTGAAAGGAACCGAGCAGATGATTTCTCCGCCTGGCTTCAAAGCAATCGACCAAGTTCTGCGACGAAGGCTTTTTTTAAGCTGAACCACAAGAGGATCGCTTTCGTGTTGAAGAAGAAGTTGTTCGCTGGTGATCACACTTTAATTTTGGCAAAAAAAAACCTCGATGTAGATGGGGAGGGCAAGAATTCTACATCGAGGCTTGTAGGCTTAGATTCGAAATTACATTCGAGGCTAAGCTTTTGTTAGATACAGAATATGGACTTATCCACATATCGTCAATGCTTTGATGTAAGAAAAATGTGGATAACCATGAAAGAATGCTGGGCGTCAGTCAGCTCCAAACCCCTTATAATCAAAAAGCAACTAAAAGACGTGCTGAGAGGCTTGATATGGCGCCGCATCTTAGCTAGTTATAAAGATCTCCGCGCGGGAATAGCTCAGTTGATAGAGCGTCGCCTTGCCAAGGCGAAGGTCGCGGGTTTGAGTCCCGTTTCCCGCTCCATTTTCAAGTACGTTAAAAGCTGCATAAAAGTATATCTCGCGAGAATCATTTCGATTCTCTACGTTCGTAAGCTCCTAAAATCATTGGAAGCGAGTTAACAGGAGTTAACTACTCTTAAATAAACTTGAATAAGGTCACAACATTCTCTCTAACTTTACTCTGTTCAGCTCTGGGAAATTGACCGCTGAGCGCCTGCTCAAATTGCGAATGATTTAACAATTCAAATAATTTTTCTTTTATAAATTTATATACTTTTGATTCTGACGCTTTTATCTCTTCTACAAGATTTGATCGCCTACTGGCTAGAAACAGAATATCTTCAAAGTCTTGACTCAAGATTAAATCACCAATCCCCCGATCAAACAAAGCCGTTAACTTCGAAGCCAAAAAGTATTCTGGCTTCAAGATATAAATTTCAGTATCGGAACCACGAATCGTCAGTTTTTCGCGCTTAGCAAAACCAGGTACGTACCAAACGTTAGAAAAGCCTAGAATAGATCCCTCAGTTGGCATCATGTCTACTGTAAGATTACCAAGCTTCCAACGACATATGGGTGCGCTTGGATCACCCGAATTCTTAAATCCGATTAACCGAAGCTTTTCCTCAAGCAAATGATATCCATTTAAACTTGCAAGTTCTACCAAACAATCTACGTCTTCAGTTGCTCTCACTTCCCCCAACTCTGCATTGTCCGCATATAACAGCGTTGTTGCTCCACCCACAAAAACCACATCCTGACCTAGCGGCTCAAGAGCTGTTGCAACTGCTATAATATTTAAAATGTTTGGATGTAGTACACTCATGAAAGTCTTTTTCCAAGTTCCGCAATAGCAAGCTTCCTTTCTCTTGCATTACCTGCACGGACTGCATCTACGAGAGCTAACAATTCATAAAGCTGGGCATCTTTTTTAGACGCAAACGGCACTGAAGGATACAGTGGCTCAAGGCTATGCCCTCTTACTTTTCCATTTGGGTCTGGCCAAACGTAAGCTTCACTCGACTTGATCAAAGACTTTAGAGGAGGGGCTGAATGTGAAGTAGGCATTCCCACTGCCATATAACCTAGATGAACAGGGTATGCATATCGAAGACCGTGTACAACAAACTCTTTAAGTGCCGAGGGGAAGGCCTTTCCCTCTAAATCACACAAGCCTGCAAAGTTCCCTCTCTTGATAGCTTGAGAAACCTCAGAAGGACTCATTCCAAGTTCGGCAGCTAAATCAACAAGCCTAGGACGCGCCTTACCAGAACTTATAAACAGCTTTAACAAAACAAGAATATCTTGGGGTTTTAAGCTTACTTGACCTCTCATGTTTTTATTATCATAAAACCAAAGGCAAAAGTAAAGTTCATTTTGCGATTTGCATTTTGCAAAACGTAAAAAAATAATGATTACAGATACTTAACTTATGATTTAGAAAAAATCATAGGCCTGCGGACCAATACCCCAATCGAAGC
>JBAXJW010000062.1:0-7759 GCA_037137635.1 bacterium
GAAGCTCAACAGGATCTTCTACAAGCGGCAACGCGAACGGCAATGCAAACGGAAGTAGCACATCAGGTGAAACAACTGATGGCATGACAACAGGCGCTGACACTGGTGGCGGCGGTCAAACTGCTGGCACAGCACAACCCGAGCCTGAAAAACCAAAGAGAAAAATTAGAGGTCGCTTTATTCCTCTCGCTTATCTCGACATGGATTTCTCTACGAAACCAGTCAGCTTAAGTGAAATGAATTTGTCTTCTAATAAAAATCGAGACTCCCTCAGTCTTGAGCTTGCGGATTCAAGCAAAGGTTATATGGTTATGGAAAAAGCTCAGATCGAAGGTGGAATCGGAGTTGGTTTACAACTTTATCTCATCAACGCTCGCGGATTCTTGCATTATCTAAATGGTCTTGTCGGAGTGATGCCTGTTGCGGGTCGCAAAACGACTGTGCTCAGGTACGCTAAGGATTTGGGAGATGCGCATACTCGTAGAAAAGTTGCGATTCCTCAAAACGTCGATGAACTCGAAAATTGGACAACAGGAGATGTGCTTGCCTATGAGTCGAGTGGCGGAGTGGTCGTGCTTGCGGGACTTGGTGTGCCGTATGCGGGAGTAGGAACAGCAAGTGTGATTAAAGGAAGTCACATTTACCAAGTTCAAAAACTTTCAGATCATGAAGTTCTTCTCTCAGTGACGAAGCAAAAAGTAACATCTGTAAGTCCGTTCATCTTTGCAGGTATCGGAACAGCTTTTGCAGAAATGTCGAAGACTGTTTCTCAAACACCTGCCTTCATTTTTGATCTGAGTACGAAGAAAGGTCTCAAAGCTTATCAGTAAGCCTTGCATGGTAACTTAGCGGCGGCTCAAGAATACGGATCACATAAAGTAGAGGGAGTGACATTGTTCTCGGATGCAGAAATGCTTTCGATGGCAAGATCGAGCAATCTTCAATTAGGATTGCCTATCTTCTTCAACGTGAAGTGTACAAAAGGTGAAACGTGTACGGAAGAAAGTATTACGGATTATATTTCAAACACGAAAGTGAAGAATTATTATACCGAGTATGTTCAAGCCAAAACTTCGGGAGGTATTTTATCGAAGCATCTCGTGGACAGTGCAACGTTCAAGTCTCAGACTTCTGCAGATTTGCGACAAGTTTATTTGAATGTGACATGGCTCTTTGAGCGAGAACATTCGAAAGGTCGTCTTGCAAGTTGGGCAGATCGCGTGGCTTCTCTCAACGAAGAAGTAGGAATGCCTTCTCTGTCTATGGGAGATATCCCGAGCGGATTTGTGAGAGGGGAATTGCAAATCAATTCTTCACTCGCAGGCGTGAAGCGACTTCTCTATTACGGAAAAGCCGAAAAGAACCTAGAGCGACATGTGCTCGAAAATCGTGTTGTGAACATGGTTCAAGAATATTTACGTAAGGGAGATTCGGATAATCTTTGCCCGGCTCAACAGCCGCGAACTTATCAAGAGAGCTGTGAAGAGAAACTCACGAAAGAATCTTTGAAAGCAAATCTCAAGGCTGTCGAAGTCTTGGGTGAAGCAGAGCAAGGATTTATCGAAAAGAATCCTTCAAAAGTTGCCCTTGCTTTTAGAGGTTTAGGGAAGCATATTCTCAAGAACCGCTTTACTGTGAAAAACTATCTCAAGTGGATGAAGAAAGCAGAAAGCGTGAATTCAAGCTTACTCTTGGAAGGTGAAAACTTTAAGAGAGTGAAAATCGTAAACTAATAAAGCCGACTCTTAAAAAGAGCTATCTTTTATAAACAAAAATCCGCCTTGCTTGAGGTAGCAGGGCGGATTTTTTTATTTTTTATTATTATAAATTTATTCCAAAACTTGGCGAACAACTTGGATGCCAAGATCGTAATCTAAACCATCTTTATCTTTGAGGTGCTCATCTCGTGTCCAATCATAATCAGCTTCTAAGTGAGGTGAAATCAATCCCACTTTTCCTTTGCCCCAAGGAAAGACTACAGCTGCAGGCGTTTGGTCTTTTGCAAAGCGCGCTAAAATCTGAATGTCAGCATCCTTTTTAGGATAGAATGCAGGACCATCTTGAAAATAAACAAAACGATTTTGTTGAGGGTTAAGCCAATTGAGTTGCAAAACTTTTGCGTTCTTGTCGACTTTTGAATAGTTATCGATTTCGCCCGGAAAAATATTCAATCCATATTCACGTGCTTCTTTGTCGATCCAACGTTCTGTGAGATACGCGCCCGCGCAAATTCCCAAATATCGACCCCCGTTTGCAATGTGTTTTTTAACCCACTCAAAGGCGCCCACTTGAGTGAGGTCTTGCTTGATCGTCCATTCGCCTTCGCCGCCTGGAATGCCGCCTCCGATGATCAAAAGGTCATCGGTCGTGACGTTTTTCTTGAGCTCTGAAGGGCCTAGAATTTGGCTATGGATTCCCGCTGTGAAAAGCATTTTAGACACAGCTTCCGAGCAGCCATCGCAAATACCAGAGGATTTAAGCACGTATATGTTGCCCTTTTGAGCGGCTTCAGCCCTGAATGAAAGTGTTAAAAAACTACACAGTATAAATAGAGGTAAATAAAGAGCATTCTTCATGGCTTTAGTTTGTTACGCCTTTGCGAATAGTCAATTTATGCCCCTAAAAAGACGAAAATCGCTTCTGGACGCTGCGCTTAACGCGGTGTATAATATGGCCTCTTTGTGAAACAACTAAAACAACTCCTTCGTCTTCAGCTTTGTCTCTTTGCGCTTCACTCAGTTTTTGCCTCGGCCGCGTCTTCGTTATGTCGAGAAATTCTAAAGTCTCCTTCTGAGCGCAATGAAAACGCTTTTAAAAAAGAAGTTTTCGGCTTTGGGGATGCTCTTTTAAAAGATTTCTTTAAACATACTGATTTTGCTCTTTTAAAACAGGAGCAAAAAGAAGCCTTTATCTTTCAAAATAAGAAAAAAATTATTGAAAATCTTATTCTTCAAGGAACGATCATCGAAGCTGTTGGAAAAACAACTGCTTATGTTGTGCGTGGGGGTGAGAGTCGCTTAGGAAGAATTGCTACAGGACTGAAAAAAATGGGAATTACGGTTCTCGTTGATATTGAGGCTCTTTTAAAGATGAATGCATCTGGTTTTTATTCTCCTAAAAGACACATGATTCTTTTAGGTCTTGAGGATGCTCTTTATCCCAATCAATTAAGTTTTAATTTACTTCACGAAGCGATGCATGCTTCGCTTGATCACAAGGCTTTATTTATTCCAAGAATTTACGATGAAGCAGAATCAAAATCCTATGAAGATTTTAGTTTGGATGAAGTGATTGTGTATTCAAAGCAGATCTTGCAAATGGTTAATAAAAAAATAGAAACTCAAAACAGTGAGTCTGTAGGAGCGGGAAGAAATAAAAATTTTTTAGCAGCTGTAAAAATTTTTAAAGAACTTACTCTTCGAACTTTGCACAAAAAAACGGAACTTTTAAAAGTCATTGAATATTTAAAAAAGGTTGAAGAAGATCCTTCGATCCTCAAAGGAAAAGCTTTTTCTTTTGCTTTTGAAGGTTTAGATCCACAAATTTTTCTCTATAAGAGCGGCTTTATGGAATATATGCCTTCGCAAGTTACCGAAGAGTTGATGCAATCAGATCCCAGCATTCGGTTTAAAGTTTTTCAGGGCGACGGCGAATCTTACGCTGAATCTCTCAAGCGCAAAGCTCACGCTTCACGGGTGATTATTGAGGAAGCGCTTTACTTTGCCGAATCCGCGTATAATCAATCTCGATAGCAGATTTGGTCAATGAGAACGGAATTATTCAATAACTAAGTCTTCATTCTCAGTTGCGTGTGGACGCAGATCTTAACGCGGTGTACAAAATACCCGTGTCTCGATTTATAAGCTTTCTTTTTTGTGTCCTTTTCTTTAAGTTCGAGCTTTCTTTTGCGTCGACAAGTTACTGCAGAGAGATTCTCAATCACCCACCTCTTCGCGATCAAAAAGCCTTGAAAGAAGAAATTTTCGGTCTTGGGGATGCTTTATTAACAGAATTCTCAGAAGAGAAAAACCTGTCCTCCACAAAGCTTTTCTTTTTAACTACTGAGCAGAAAAAAGAATTTGTTTTACAAAATAAAAATAAAATTATTCAAAATTTGATCAAACAAGAAACCAATCTAGAACCTATCGGCAAATCGAATACCTATTTTTATGTAAGCGGGGGAATGAGTCGTTTGGGTAGAGTGGCTTCCGGATTAAAAAAGTTGGGAGTGAATCTCTATTTAGATATTGAGATGGTCGAGCCTTCTGGAATCTACATGTACGATTATAAAACAATCGTTTTGGGTCTGGAGGATGCGCTTTATCCAAATCAAATGAGCTTTCACTTGCTCCACAATGCTTATCACGTGCGGAATTATGAGCGCTCCTTATTGGTTCCAATTATTTATGACAATAACAATTTTCAAACGACAAGAGAGTTTGCTTTAGATGAAGTGATTGTTTTGGCAAAAGAAATTGCTCAAATGCTTCGTAATCCAAAAGTAGAAAAGCAAAATAGCCAGTCTCCAGCAGGTGATGGAAGAAATTTAAATCTTCGATCTGCTTCAGAAAATTTAAAAGAACTTTCAAAGCGGACATTGCGTAAAAAAAATGAGCTTTTAAAAGTGATTCAGTATTTGAAGCAAATAGAAGAAAATCCAAAAATTTTATCCGATAAAGAGTTTCTTTCATTGTTTGATGAACTGGGTCCAGAGATTATCTTTGATCTTCACGCGGTAGAACTTGTGGATTCCTATCCTGGATCGATTCAAGAAAAGGCGCGCGCCTCTATAGAGTTGATAGAAAAGGCATTGATTTTAGCTCAAGCCTCCCGTTAAGTAGAAATTGTTTTATAATAAACTTTAAGGAAAGCTTTCTGGTGTCCCATAGTGACACAGCCTTGTGAGAGTTTAATTATACAGTGTATTGGTCAGATCGTGCGAGTTTTGAACTTGCTCTTTTTATTGTGCAAGCACCGCAAGGTAGGTTTAGCCATCGGTCACATCTGTCAGTTGATGTCGATCAGTCGTCGAACTTTGTATCGAGATCTTGGCGCACTTAAAGAAGTAGGAATCGAGATTGAACACGTGAAAGATGACGACGATCAATTGAGGGTTTATCTAAAAAAAGTTCCTGTACTACTCGATTAATTTAACAAAAATTTTAAAATCTAAATCTAAATCTAAATCTAAATTAAAAGTATTTTTTTCACTCATACGACACGCTGAGTCCCTAGGTGTCGCACTCTCTAATTATTCTGCAAAAAGATTATGCGATTTGGTTTGTTTTTTGCAGGGGTAGCTCTAGGTGGTTTGGGAGTGAAGTTTTTGAATGTCGCGTAATTATCAAGTTGTTCGTGTTTTGAATTTGTTGCTTTTGTTATGTAAGCATCGTCACTCGGGGCTTTCTATTAGTAGTATCTGTCAGGCTTTGGCGGTTAACAAAAGAACTCTCTATAGAGATTTGCAGGCTTTGAAAGAAGTGGGTGTTCAAATCATACATCAGCGCGATGAAGATGAAATGGTGAGGGTTTACGTTAAAAAAATCCCTATTTTATTGGAATAAAGAGGAGTTTTAATATGCGATTATTCTACGTTCTTTTTTGTTTTTATTTTTGTTAGGTTTCAATTCTTTTGCGGATAATAAAGTAGACGTCAAAGAAGAAATTAAAATGAATCTCCCGAGCTTTTCAGAAAGGCGTAAAGGAGTGAGTCTTGGTTTAGTTTTGGGAAATCAATATTGGACCAATACGGTAACTCAAAAAGTGACGAAGCTTCCTGTAATGGTTCGTAGTTATCAACCAAGTGCAAAAGATATTTTGGGTTATTTTATTCACTCAGATCTAGAAGCGATGACCTTTGTAAAGGTTCAGCAATTGAAAACAAAAAAACTATTAATTGATTATGTCGCGAATCTTGTTGCTGAAATAAAAAAAATGAGATGTGCCATTCTTTTACAAAAGCTGAACCAAAAGAAGTCAATAAAATAAAAATATTGAAGTTTAGCTGTAACAGAAATAACGGGGAGGATTTCTTGATCTACGTTTGGGGTATAGATAAGAATCGTTTTCTTTCTGTATTTGCTTCTTATGATCATCTTTCCCCAAAAAGTCTTGAATATGCAGAATCTTTTGCTACTTCCCTCGTTCAGTAATAAGATCATTCAGAGTTTTATTTGTGAAACGTGCTCTGGTTTTTTTTGTTTTTTTATTTCATTTTGGCTTTTTGGAGTCTTCGTGCAGAGATTCTCTTACAGACCCTTTGAGCGTTGATAACTCTTTAGTTGATGGGCTGTCTTTAGATCTTCATGCACTTATTGCCCATTTTAAAAACATGTGTGAAGAAACTTTGCTGATTGAAAAAGCTGATCTTGATCAAAAAGAATCTCAGGATTTATTTCAGCCGGATGAAACTCATTTGCTCAAAAGATGGTTGGTCGAGGAGCGGCTGAAAACCGATCGGGCTGATTCCAGTAAAGAAGCTTTGGTGGATCATTACTTTGCTCTTTATCAAAAATCTCAAGATCCCGATAAAACAAAAGTGAACCATCCGATTGTTTATCGAGCCCGATTGATTAGAGGTTATCGGGATTTATGACTCCCGCGTGTTCTGTGAGCCGTGATACTTTTTAACTACGTTATGTTTTTGCGTTTTGTTGTCGGGGCCTTCTTTTGCGTAATTTTTGGTGCTCATGCAAGTATTTGGAATGGAATGGATGAAGCTCCTGCTCCAATCGTAAAGCCGATCCACTTAAGCGGCGTCAAAAAAATATCCCTTGTTCCAGGTTGTCGTGAAGCTCTCTCTCTAGCCGCCCCTAGTTTTGCTAATGATTTGAAGCTGATCAGGGGAAAAGAAATTGATTATCCTCGGCAAAGTAAAAAAGTAGGAAAATACTCCAAGCGCCTAGAAAATGTTTACTTAGATATTTCGGATGCTTCTTTGGATGCTCAAAATGCAGCTCTTTTGGCCGAGGGAATGGGTAAGAGTGTAGGGATTCTAGCGATCGAGGCGCAAATAAAAAATTTTAGAGGACGAAATTTTAAAAAGGTTTCGCTTTTGGAATTTTTGCCCGATTTTGTAAAAAAAGAAATGGGGCTTGTGTTGGATTGCGATGGTCCCAATTGCTACAACACCGCGATGCGATTTCATGATTTGGAAAAGACGCAAAATGAAACTTACGATTACGAAGTCGTTCAGCATATTCAAAATAAATACAAAACGCTTGCTCCTGATGCCGAGTTGAAGTTTGGGGATCTAATTATTTTTTGGTTGGGCGAAGGGGACAAGGGCTATCAAGGCAATATCCGCCACGCGGCTATCTACATGGGGCAGGGGATTGTCTTGCACAAAGCCTCTACGTCAAAGGGAGATCCTGTAACTTTTGAAGATCTTCAAGGTGTGATGAATTACTACCGCGATGTAAAATCTTCTCCAGACGACATTCATTCTGTTACTTTTCATCGTTTGAAGTAGTTTTATTTATAAAGGCTTTCGCTGAAAGGCATCTTTGCATTCGCGAATAAGTTTTTCGATGATTTCAGAAACGGGCAGTATTTCTTCTATAAGTCCTGCGCTTTGTCCTGCGCTCCAAACATCTTTCCACGATGAGTTTTCGATGGCTTTTTCGAGTTGAGGAGTTTTGATCACAGCCGCAGGAGTGCCAGAAATTTTTGTGGTCATGATGATATCTTCGGGAACGGCGTTGAGGATTGCTTTTTTATAGTCTGTGGAGACTTGTGCTTCTTGGCTCGCTATAAAGCG
>JBAXJW010000063.1:0-7712 GCA_037137635.1 bacterium
ATTCCTGCTCGAAAATATTTTTTGTTCTCAGCTAAATAAAGACTGAGTAATGCGAGTGGAAGAAAGCAGATATCGGGAAGGATAATCCAGGAGAAAATGTAAAAAGTGGGGGAGTTTAGGCATATCCAAAGTGCTGACTCTTGAACTTTATGCTTTTTTGCTAATCGCAGAAGAAGCAATCCAGAGAAAAAAAGAAAAAGAGTTGCGGGGAGTCTTACGGCAAAATTATTTTTTCCGAAAAGGCCAGTACTCAGAGCAGTCGCCCAAGCTTGAAGAGGGGGGTGGTCGAAGTAAGAGAGAGCGGGTCTTAGACTCCAGCTCCAATAGTAGGCTTCATCATCACTTAATTCGACGATTAAACCCAATAAAAATATCGCGATTAACATCGCTAAGAAATAAAGTTCAGCTTTAGAGAGTTTTTTGAATTTCATCGTGCAGTTCTCGGTGACTGCATTCTCTTAGGGAGCTTAAGCCCTAGTCAAGACTTAAGCTCCCCTTATTCTTACTTTTTGAAACTTAGCAAATCTTTGCAATTTGCAGAAACCTGAGGACTTTTAACAAGAACGAGTGCCATCGAAGGTACTGGAGCAGGTTGATTGCTTCTGTATTTAAGATTCTCAGGTGATTTAATATGAGCAATTTCAGCTGCTTTACGATCCGCCAAGATATCTTCAATTTTTGCAACTTCAGCTTTTTCAAGATCACTCACGAAATCTTTTACAAGAACAGGAGTTCGAGTGTTCGGAGCTTTTGCTTGATTCAATTTCTTTGTCCAATCAAAAACTTTTTTGAAAGCTTGAGAAATGCGGCCTCTTCTTGGCTTACTCCAGTAGTCACTCACTTCATGATCGGCAAAAAACTTCTCAATTGCAACTGAGTCAACTTCTCCAAGACGTGTGACTTCTAGGCCAAAAGCAAAGAGGGTTTCGCGATTTTTTTGCAAAACTTCTTGAGCAATGTCTGTTGCTTCTTGAATGATTTTTGCTTTTGCTAATTCAAGCTTGCGGCGTTGTTCGGGAGAGAGGCGGCCTAAGTATTGAGTGACAGTTTCGCCACGTCCTGGACCTTCAAAGCCCCAGCTTCCTTCAAGACCCCATTTTAAGATCATGATTTCTGCAATCGCATTTGTGCGCTCAAGGTCGTTACTTTGGCCATGCTCTGAAACGTTACCAACAGTCACCATTCGGCCTGCTTCTCCGCCCGCAATGAGTTCTGCCATTTGAGCGAGCATGTCGTTTCGGGTGCCACATGTTTTGGCAATTTCTTCCCAAGAAGCCACACCTGCGTAGTAAATGTATTCTCCAGCGATTTCTGCAACGCCAGGGATGATACTGACTTTTTTAGATTTTGTGAATTCGCGAGAGAGTGCTCGGCGCGCTATTTCGTGGCCCGCTTCGTGAGCGCCTGTGATGAGTCGAGCAACTTTTGTATCACTCACTCTTGAAAGAACCTTTTTACCTTGAACTTGAATCTTATGAGATTCTCCTGCGTGCTCAAGTGCAACGATAATGTCACGACGTTTTGAATCGTGAGTATCAGTTTCTTTCGTTTCGAGGAACTTTAACACGACTGGCTCTCCATCTTTAAGATGAAGTTCTTTAAGGGCAACGAGGATATCCGCATCGAGATTTTCGTTTATGAAAGATTCGATGGATCTTCCTTGTACCCAAACATCGAAAGCAGCCCATTCGATAGCTTCCGCAAATTTTTCAAAATTTTCGGGACTTTCAAATTGGAGTTCTATCTTACGTGACTTGAGGTTTTCGTTAATTCCTTTTTCAAGAATCGCGACTTTAGAGTGAACAAGTTCACGCAAAGCTTCGTGGCTTAAAGGAGGGAATATCACGATGTTCTCAGGCGGGAAGCGGTTCAAGAATGCTTGACGAAAGTGAGATTCCAAAACAGCTCTTTTGTATTGAGGATCATTGTTAAAGCGTTGGTAGATGTCCATCTGAGCTTGACGCTGAATTTCTTCAGGAATGCTTCTCATGATGACGCGATAAATTTCTTCAGTCGCGTTACCTGTCAGGATGAACGTCACGTTTTCCATCAAGCGCGGAACATTGTCGTTGAATCCTGTTACTTTTGCTTCATCTAACAATTGATAAAGAGGAACAAGAACGTTGATGTCCTTTACGTTTGCAATTTCATCAAGAAGGATCAAAACCTTACCGTTTGTTTTGTCGTAGGCCTTCATGAAAGGGCTGGGGCCTTCGCCTCTACGGCCATATAGCAAGTCTTGAACGTCTTGTTTGTGGTTTACGTTGTTGAAATCGATCATTTCAAGTTGAGCGTCTTCACCATAGTAAAAGCGGTTTACTTCTTTTGCGGTTTGAGTCTTACCTGTTGCAGATAATCCCAATTCCATGAAGCGTCTTGCTTTACCGATGTTACTTCGGCGACTAAGGGCTTCGCTCAAATAAAGAGCTTTAGAGAATTGCTTTCCGAGTTCTTGAAAGCCGAAAATATGTTTTGAGAAATTCTTTTCGAAGTTCGCAAATTTTACTTTTTCAACATCTCCAAACAAATCAGGAGGAGTCTCGATTGTGCGGACAAAGATGTTTTGTGTTTTATCTTCAAGAAAAGCGGATGCGTTTTGAGGATCACGTGTTTTAATTTGTAAAAGAATGTGTCCTTCTTTGTCTTCGATGATTCCAAGAACGTAGGAGCGTCCTGGCTGACCTTCGTCTTTGAGCTCTCCATTTTGAAGGGCATTGATGATAGGTTTTTCGATAAAATCATCGATTAAAGAATCAATTCCTTTCGCTCCATCTGTGATTTTACGTTTGAATTTTGACAAGTAAGCAACTGTTTCAGGGGGAATTTCAAAGTTTGCTTGACCAAGGTATCTTTGAATTCCCTGATAAGTTTTGATTTTTCCTTGAATCTTTCGACGTGTGATTTCTTTTAAAACTTCTTCGTCGTGTGGTTTGAAGAGGACTAATTCTTCATTTGAGAAAAGATTTGTAAAGTCAGAGGGAACGCTTCGCGGTCTTTCGTCAGGTCTGTCGAGTCTGAGTGAACCTCTTCTTTCGATTGCGTTTCTGAGCTTCGTTTTGTCTTTTCGCGCAGCTTCGTAATTTGAAAGAGCTTGTTTAATGGAAACTTCTTTTCCTTCGCGGTCGTCAGGGAAGATAATTTCAGTTCCGTGTTGAGAAGCCACAACAATGTTTATAGGAATTTGAATTTCTGCCAGGCCGTCTTGCCCCGGAGCTCTGATGACCATTTTTCCTTTGGAAATTAAGTCAATCAAGATCTTATCGATAAACTCAGAAGACCACTGATCAATCTTGTTGATAAAGACAACCGCTTGGCTTGGGCTATAGGTCGCTCCTTCGTGTTCGGGATGTGGACCATCAAGGACGATTTCTTTTCCAGTGTCGTCTAAGTCTATGTGATATTTTCCACCAGAGTGATCAACAAGGAAATGTACGAAACGTGATTGAGCATTTGATCCAACGTATCCAGTTGAAGATCCCGTAATGGTACTGAGGTCACCTTCATTGTGCACGACAGGTAATTCAAAGACATGATCAACGCCGTCACTGTTCGTTCCAAGACTGAGAGCAGATGCAAAAGCGTGTGTGTAGGTGTCTTTGCCTGTTGCTGTAGGTCCCATGAGCCAAACCTTTTGAGGTTTCCCGTCTGTGGCACCTAAAAGTCTTTTGGTTTCCATACGAGCAAAAGCATCTTCAGCATCTTGTTGTCCGATAGCATTTCCTTGTAGAGCAGCTCTAAAGATTTCGATTTGCTGAGGAGAAAACTGATCTGGGTTCAAAGAGTTTTTTTGAGCTACAAGAGTTCCTTCGGGAGCCTCTACGAAAAATTGCGCTTTCTGGATGGGCATGAAGTCGGGATGATCAGGGTCAGAAATTTCTGTGACAAAGCGAACCTTGTTGGTTTTGTTTTCTGCAATTCTGATTGTGTAATGAATCTTGTTGAGAAGTGAATCGTAAGCTTTCTTGCTGTCATCGTGTACAAAAGCATGTTTCATTTTGAAATGCTTTTGAAGATGAACAAACTCGTCTGCTTCTGCTTCGAAAAAGGGAACGTCTTGTGCGACGCCTATCTCCGCAAGTGCGCTGTAGTATGAAATGAGCAGCATTGTGTAGCGAAAGAAAAAACGACTTCTCGCAGGTGTTTTTTTTGTTTGATAAATATCAGGAAAGTATTTGCGAAGTGAATAAGCATGATCTTTCAAAAGTCCTGCTAAAAATTCAAATTTGTATTGCTTGATTCGCGTGAGATGTTCTTGAGCTTTGAAAATTTCCTCTTCAGTGAGGTAGTCACTTTTGAGATCCATTGCTTTTAATGTGATTTCTTTGAGCTCAATAAAAGCTAAAACTAATTTAGCTTTCAGTTCTCCCACTACATGCGGATCATCACTAAAATACTCTTCTTTTGCAGCAAAGCTTGATGTGCCTGCACAAAACCCCAGAAGAAGTAACAAAGTTAATAAGCATTTTTTCCACCCTCGTTGATATGCCATAAAGTACATACACTTGTGCTAAAGTTTTGTGATTTTGAGAACTTACAAATGCTATACTGGGCTTACATAGACTGTACATAACGCTTCGCGCTATAGATTCAGGTGAGGGCTCTTTGAGAGAAAAATACGGCAGCTTTGTTTTTCGCCTTGGTTTTGAGCCATTTTCTTGCTTTGTTCCCACTTTTTTTTGAGTGCTTGACCAATTGTTTTAGCTTCTTGAGAGATACGGTAGTTGTCCAAAAGACGATAAATCTCATATCCAAGTCCGGAGATCCCTAAACCGTAATAAATGGTGTCTGCAATCACCCCAGCGTGAAGCAAGTTTGCAATCTTAAGAACAGAGTAGAAATAGCCAAACACTGCGTTCGAAATAGCCTGGCCTTTTTGGGCGAGAGTTCCTTTTCTTACATAGTGAAAAATAATGGACTTTGGTAATTTCTTGGCAAAAGCTCCGGTTAAGGAATTGAGCATCACGTGGGGGACTTCTCCAAGCATTTCCACCACTCCAAAGGGGCCGCTAAAGGCTTGGCCGCTATAAGCCATGGAAGTCACGTGACCAAAAACGAGGATGTAGAGATCGCCTACAAATGAAAGGGTAAATTGAGAAGCCACTTGCCATGCGTAGGGGGTTTCGAGGCGATTTTTATAGGGGTTGTATTTTTTTCCAAGCTTGAGTTCGGCATCCGCTGCTCGATCAAAAACTCCCCAAAAGGTGCGCACCATGGCGGCAGCCATTCCAAAATAAAGAGGGTCGAGGGGAAGGACGTTTCCGCTTGCGTGGATTTGTTCACGTATTGAAAAAAACAACGCATAGTGAGTCCAATTAAAAAAATCGGGGGTTATAGGCATGATGTTTTTCATAACCGAATAAATTGCGCTGAAAGTAGAAAAAACAACGAGGGGAGATTGCCAGGCTAAGTCGTGAAGCATCCGACTCAGGGGTTGGCGAAAGCCTGTTTTGTGATTCGTAAAAGCTTTTTGTACTAGATAAAAACGAAGGCCCTGCCTGAGGCCAAAAAACTTTTTTAACTCAGCGTTTGAAACTTTAAGAGCGTATTTGATTTTATTGGAAAAATTTAGATCATGAGCGATTTGAGGTTCTTTTTCGGTTACTTGAGCAATAAAGGGCTCAAGCCATTTGTCTTGAGTTTTTTCGAGATTTTCCACAAGCTCAAGACCTTCTTCGTTGGAGTGATCTCTTTCAAACTTTACCCAATCACCTCTCTTCGTCAGAACAGAAGCAAGCCAGCGGATATTTTGAGGGACTCTTTCGCCTGTGTATAAAAAGAGAAGAGTTGCGTTTTCTTTGGGATTTGAGATGTTGTGGGCGGCAGCACTTTCTATAAATTGCTTTTCCAGTTGATCTGCATTGAGCTCCGCCTCAAAGGCGTTTGAAGGAATTGGAATTTCAAGATTTTGAGAAAAAGAAGAAAGTGAAAATAAAACAGAGCTCGAAAGAAAATAAACTTTCAAAAAATTAAAGATAAATCGCTTCATTTTTTAAAGCTTCTAGGGCTTTTGGGCGAAGCTAGACTTATTTGAATTCAAAAGAAACCTAATTTTTGTTGATGTAAGATAAAATTCTTTTATGAGCAGAGCGTTGAAAATTGCAAAGCTTTCCACTGGGACTTAAGAACTAAAGATATGAAACGGGAGCAGGGATTCTTAAAGGTTGTTTTATTTTCAATTTTATTTTCTTGTATTGGTTGTGCGAGTCTTGTTGATGATCTTGCGGGTAAGGGAGTTCGTTTTGAAATTCACGGGGCTCCTCAAGATCAAGGTCATTGGGTGGGAACGTTGCGTGACCCCCATGATTTTTTTAAATTTGAATTTGTTTCACTTTTGTCGAAGGATCCAGAAGTACAAAAACAATTCTCAACCATAAAAAGACACGACATGGTTCGTGTGTGGGGCGAGATTGTTGTGAAGGCTCCACAGAAGCACATTAAAGTTTCAAGGCTTATTGTTGAGGAAAATTCCACGACAAGTTACGGGGATGCGTATATTCGGCACTCAGCTTTCCCTAAAAATTTTCCTGATGAGCGAACGCCTTTTCGCGCTCTCGTTCATGCCATCAATCAAGAAAAGCAGCTTCTTGTAGTCGAGTATCAAGACGTTGTGATTCCTGTGCGCTTAGCTCCTGAGCTTGAGTTGCCTGTGCTTTATCGAAATGATGTTGTTGAGATGACAGCGAAGCTCGCTTCGACTCCTGAATATCCCAAGCACCTCAAGGCATTGAGCCTCATCAAAAAGGTTTCGATTGTGGAATTACATGGAAAAGATATTGAGCGCACAGGGGTGTTGGTGAAATTCCCAAAGAGTTCTCAGGTGCTTTTTGATGTCTATGCGGTGAAGGAAGACATTGCGGATGGTCTTTCTCGTCAGTACACAATTGTAAATTTTGAAGATCAGGAATTATTCAAAAAAATCAGAGAAAAACTGGCAACTTTTTGGGATGCAGGTGATGCTTCAAAGATTGAAAATGCTCGTAATAAGCTGATCAATCCTAATGTTGTTGTGAGAATTAAGGGCAAAGGAAACGTTGTTGATCCACAACAAGCAAATCCTCAGATTTTAGTTGATAAGCTTGAAGACGTTGAGCTTGTAGCAAGTCCTAATTGATCAGCTAATTGGCGGGCCTTGGGGCCGCCTTCGTGGAGTGAATAGAGGCATCCACAATAATCTTGTCTGTAGATATCGTTTTCGATTGTGAATTTCACGCTTTCCTTGAATCCCTCGTGTTTCATGAAGTTTCGGGCGAGGTAAGGAACTCCGTGCCTTTTTGCGGCAACTTCTCCAAAGGCTTTCAATTTTTGCTGAACCTTATGAGGAGAGATAGCGAGTGTGGTGGTGAATAAATCACAATTTTGCTTTTTAGCTTCTAGAGCAGATCGCTCCAGGCGCATGTCGTAGCAAATAGAGCATTTGGCTCCTTGCTCAGGTGTGTGTTCTAACCCTTTGATATTCTCAAAAAAGTTTTCAACGTCGTACTCACCAATGATACTTTTTGTATTTTTTAATTCAGCAACTTTTTCAAATGCTTTTAGTCTCAGATCGTATTCTTCTTTGGGTTGAATGTTGGGGTCATACCAAAAACAAAGAACCTCAAATTCTTCCTGGAGTTGCTCAATGACTCCCGCAGCGTCGGGTCCACAGCATACATGAACAAGAATTTTTTTCTTACGATCGATTTCTTTGACGATTGATTCAAGTTCGGGATGTG
>JBAXJW010000064.1:0-7568 GCA_037137635.1 bacterium
TATATCTTTAAAAGAAGAGGTCTCTATTTTTGAACTATGAAAAACAACTTTTCCTTCCCAGTTTCCACTTTCGCTGATTTCAAAATGTTGAGAAATTTTTGAAAATTCCTCTCGAGAGAGTGTATCTTTAAGTTTTAAGAAATCCCAAATATAAAAAGTTCCCTCGTGCCCTTCTGAATCTGCATCTTCTGCGGAATAAAAAGCTCCTCCTGGTATTTTGAGATCTCGATGGAGATATTCGATCAAGGATTCAGCACGCATTTTGAAAAAGTCACTGTCTTGAAGGGCAAGGTTTTCAGCAAGAATAGACAAGAGAGAAGCTTGGTCGTAGAGCATTTTTTCAAAGTGGGGCACTCTCCATTGCTCATCTGTTGAGTAGCGATGGATTCCTCCCCCTACATGATCCCAAATCCCTCCTGAAAGCATTTTTTCAAGAGTAAGTTGAGATGTTTTAAGAGCAAGAGCTTTTTCAGTATCCGTTGTGGATATCCTATGAGCGCAAAGCAGCTCGTAGTTCATGGGGAATTTGGGAGCACCTTCGTGTCCACCAAGAGTTGAGTCTACTTGATTTTGAAAAAGTTCAAAAAATTTAGTTTTGATTTTCTCAAAGGCAGGACGTGATGATTTAGAGTGTTTTGCTTGAAGAATTTTTTCAAGATCTTGAGAGGCTTTTTGAAGTTCGCTTTGATTTGTATTCCAGAGCTCAGTGATCTTTTGAAGCAAAGCGAGAAAGTGCTTCTGAGCAAAATAAGTCCCTCCGTAAAAAGGGCGAAGTTTGAGATCTAAAAAGACGCTCATAGGCCAGCCCCCTCGCCGAGTCATGATCTGCACGGCTTGCATGTATTGGGAGTCCACTTCGGGGAGTTCTTCGCGATCAATTTTGATTGAAATAAAATGAGCGTTCAAAAAGTCAGCAATTTCTTGATTTTCAAACGATTCTTTTTCCATCACATGGCACCAGTGACACGTGCTGTAACCAATCGATAAGAAAATGGGTTTATTTTTGCTTTGAGCGAGGTCAAAAGCTCTTTTTCCCCAGGCTTTCCAGTGCACCGGATTGTGTGCGTGTTGCTTAAGATAGGGACTTTTTTCTTTGTCTAATTCATTCATTTTTCGGTACTTTACCCTGAGTCTTAACTCACCTATAAACATAGCATGGACAAAGCGTATAGCCCCGAAATTCATGACCAGAAATGGCAGAAGCTTTGGGATGATAAACAGATTGCAAATCCAGATGTTTCGCATGCTTTGCATCCCAGTCCCTTGAACGAAAAATTCGTTTTGATGATGCCTCCTCCTAACGTAACGGGGGTCTTGCACCAAGGTCACGCTTTGATGCTGACTCTTGAAGATACACTCACTCGTTGGGAGCGTATGCGTGGAAAAAAAGCGCTTTATTTGCCAGGAACCGATCACGCTTCGATTGCCGTTCAAATGCAGGTCGTA
Source organism: bacterium (assembly GCA_037137635.1). Lineage (GTDB taxonomy): Bacteria > Bdellovibrionota > UBA2428 > UBA2428 > UBA2428 > CANIGN01. The sequence goes on from JBAXJW010000064.1 coordinate 1,447, forward strand.
AAACATTTGGCTTCCAAGAAGATTGAATACAAAAGTCTTGGTCGCGAAGGCTTTTTAAAAGAATGTTGGAAATGGATTGAGGAATATCGAGAGAGAATCTTTAGCCAGATTCGAGCTTTGGGTGTGAGTTGTGATTGGTCGCGTGTAAAATTCACAATGGATGAAGATTTAAATCGCGCCGTGAATCACGCCTTTGTTCAACTCTATAAAAAAGGTTCTATTTATCGCGCACAAAAACTTGTGAACTGGTGTCCGAAGTCACTCACCGTTTTGAGTGATTTAGAAGTTATTTTCGAAGAACGCGAAGGTTCTATTTGGCATATTCGTTATCCGCTTAAAGATGACCCTTCTCAGGGAATTATCGTCGCCACAACTCGTCCTGAGACCATGTTGGGCGATACAGCGGTCGCAGTTCATCCTGATGATGAACGCTACAAAAAATTAATTGGTAAAAAACTTTTATTACCTTTTACGAATAGAGAAATACCTGTCTTGGCTGATTCATTTGTGGATCAAAGCTTTGGGTCGGGTGCTGTAAAGATTACCCCTGCCCATGACTTTGCTGACTTTGATGTGGGTCAAAGACATGGTTTGGCGTTGATTAATATTTTCACTCCCGATGCAAAAATTGTAGCTGGCCTGCCTGCCGAGGCTGCAAGCTTTGCGGGGCTTGATCGTTTTGAGGCTCGCAAAAAAATCACGGCTTTGCTTGAAGACCGTGGTCTTTTAGTGAAAGAAGAAAAACATAAAAATCGTGTCGGCATGTCTGAGCGAGGAAACGTTCCTGTAGAGCCTTATTTAAGTTATCAGTGGTTCTGCAAAATGGATGGCATGGCGAAAGCTGTTGTTGAAGACCTTCAAAAAGAAGAATTTCGCTTCGTTCCTCACGAGTTTCATAACCAATTTATGCGTTGGATGGAAAACATCCGTGATTGGTGTGTGTCTCGTCAGTTGTGGTGGGGACATGCTATTCCCGCTTATCATTGTGAAAAATGCGCTCATGTCGAAGTGAGCGAAGAAGTTGTTTCAAAGTGTCCTAAATGTTCGTCTTCAATGACACGCGATACGGATGTTTTGGATACGTGGTTCTCCTCGGCTCTTTGGCCGTTTTCAACTTTGGGTTGGCCTGAAAAGACTCAAGACATGAAAGAATTTTATCCCACTCAAGTTCTTGAGACGGGATTTGATATTTTATTCTTTTGGGTTGCTCGCATGCTGATGATGGGCAAAGAATTTACTGGAGTTGTTCCTTTTAAAAATGTGTACATGCATCCTCTTGTTCGCGATGAAGACGGACAAAAAATGTCTAAGACTAAGGGCAACGTGATCGATCCGCTTGAAATTATTCAAAGCGTGGGGGCTGATTCGTTGCGTATGACTTTGAATGCTTTGTGTGTTCAGGGTCGAGATCTGCGCTTGTCTGTTGAGCGAATTGAAGGGTATCGAAATTTTATTAACAAAATTTGGAACGCTTCTAAGTTTGTGATGATGGAAAATTCTCAAGTCTCTTTGAAGGATCTTTCTTCAGAAATGAAAGAGGATCTTCCAACTCAGTGGATTCTTGGTCAGCTTGAGCGTTGCGCTTATCAGGTGAATCGATCTTGGGAAGAGTTTCGTATGCAAGAAGCTTCAGAGGCGATTTATCATTTCTTTTGGAATGATTTTTGTGACTGGTTTTTGGAAATTTCTAAGACCAAACGAAAAGAATATCAGCCTGTTCTTGTGCATGTTTTAACGGAGTCATTAAAGCTTCTTCATCCACTGTGTCCGCACGTAAGTGAGGAGCTTTGGCATGAGCTGGGCTCTAAAGGAACAGACGAGTTTCTCGCTTTGCAGAAATTTCCTGAGGGAAAAAACCTTGATGAAATCTCTGGGTTTTTATTTTTGAAAGATTGGATTGGGGCTCTTCGAACTCTGCGAAACGAAAGTCGCGTTCCTCTTTCAAAAGTGATTCCTGTTTATGTTGAATTAACTTCTGCAGAAGAAAAGCTTTTGAAACAAAACTTGCCTTGGGTGGAAAGTCTTTCGAAAGCAAAATTTGTTTTTGCACAAGCAAGTGAGGCCCCTCATTCAATCGTGACTCTTTCTTCCTTTGAAAAAGGTCGCACCATTACCTTAAAGGTTCCCATGAGTGAGCTTGTGAATACGGAAGAAGAAATTCAACGCATTCAGAAGGATCTTTCAAACCTCAACCAATATGTAAGTGGATTGAAGTCTAAATTGTCGAATGATTCTTTTGTCTCACGCGCTCCTGCTAAAGTTGTGGAAACAGAAAAGGCGAAGCTTCTTGAAGTCGAAGAAAAAATTAAAAAGCTCGATGAAAATTTAAAACAATTGGAGTCTTTATGAATTTAAAACCAAACATTTTTCAACTTCCTGTGACTCCGATTGATCCCAAGCTTAAGCCTGTCGTCACAACTGTTCAGCCTCAAAGTGATGGGAGTTATTATGTAGGTCTTTTATTTGCAAAACCCGCTCTTTTAAAAGTTAAAATTGAAAAAGGCAATGTGGTCGAAGCCAAGGATCAAGAGATTGAAAAATCTTTCGATCAAGATTTTTTGGGAATTACAGGCGGCTTAAGGGGTAATCGTGCGGGTGATACTGCTTTTGCAACTTTGCATCGAGGTGGATCGTCTTTGTTTGGAATGTTTAAGAAAGCTCCTGCGGCGTTATCAACGGAAGAGCTTTTTATGGATCTTGCAAATAATGGGAATGCGTTGGGCTTTTCTTACAAGCATTCCTTTGTGCAGATTATTGATGGAAAATTTCAGGTTCGAAGTTCCAAGGAAAGCGGAGCACTTTTGGATGCCGCTTTGATTGGAGATTATGTTTTTGGTCTTACGGGCGGAGTCATTTTTCGTGAACCGTATTTGAATTCTGATAAGCGTTATTTTTTGCGTGAGGATTTAGGCCCCAATTATCGCTTTCATAAGGTTGAGGATGGAGTCTTTTGGTTGCTTGGCGCCGAAGATCGTTTGATGAAATTGGGTCTGACAGACAAGAAAGCAATTCCTACAACGAAGAAACTTCCGGGTTCTCCCTTCCGATCTTCTGTCGATTGTTCGGTTGATTCTTGGTTGTATGGTGTTTCAGGTGAGTCTTTGTTTCGCGTTCGTGTAAATACCGAGAATCGTTTAGATGAATTGCAAGTAATCAAGAAATTTGAAGGAGCTTTGCCTTTATCTTTAGCTGTTCAGCAAAAAGAAAGTAAAGAAAAAGACGCGCCTAGAAAAGGTCTGGTATGGGTTTCTTCCGAGGAGGGAGCTTCAAGTGTTCTCCATGTTTTGGAAACACAAAGTCAAGAAGACCCAGAGCTTCTTCCGGAGGTTCCTCTTCTTGAAAAAGTTTTTGCAAGCGATGAATATACGGAACTCAGCAACTTGTCAGTTAAGGATGAATGCTCTCTTGTGGGCTCATGTCGTTTAAAAGAAGGTTCTGTTGCTCTTTTGATTGCTAAGATTTAGTTAATTTTAGGGAAGTGTCAGAATTCTAACGCTCCCAAAATGTTATACTAATTCTATGAAGCCCGAAGATTATTCGAAGGTTTTTACAATGTCGGGAATAAAGCGCGATCATGGTCGCTTTAAAGATATTGTCTCTGGAAAAATTAGAGAAAACTTAAAAAAGTTTATTTCGAATGGGGAGCTCATCGGAAAAAAAGGAGATGAGTTTGTCTCCATTCCTATTCCTTCTATTGAACTTCCTCGTTTTGCTTTTGGAAAAAATAAAGGATCTAAAATGGGACAGGGTAAGGGGAACCCCGGTGATCCTGTTGAGGGAGAAGCGCAAGAATGTGGTGACCCTAAAGAAGCAGGCAATGAAGAAGGTAAGCACGAGCTAGAAGTTGATGTTTCTCTTAAGGAATTAGCTGAGATGATGGGGCATGAGCTTGGTTTGCCAAGAATTCTTCCAAAGGGGTCGCACGATATTGATTCCAAGTCATCACGCTACAAGAGCATTCATCATGTGGGTCCACACAGCTTGCGACATTACAAAAGAACTTATCGCGAAGCTTTGAAGCGACAGATTGCTGCTGGAATTTATAATCCTGAAAATCCTGTGATTATTCCTCATAAAAGCGATTTGAGATTTAGGGGTTGGGCAGAAACTCCTCGCCCTCAAACGAATGCTGTCATCGTGTACATCATGGACGTTTCGGGTTCTATGGGAGACGAGCAAAAAGAGATTGTGCGTACCGAAGCCTTTTGGATCGATACGTGGTTACAGTCCCAATATAAGGGCTTGCAGCGTCGATACATTATCCACGATGCGATTGCTCGAGAGGTTGATGAAAATACCTTTTATCGAACTCGCGAGAGTGGTGGAACGCTTATTAGTTCGGCCTATAAAATGTTTTTAGATATTATTCATAAAGATTATCCTCCTCAGCAGTGGAATATCTATCCTTTTCATTTCAGTGATGGAGATAACTGGTCGAATGAGGATTCTCAGTTGTGCTTGGATTTGTTGCAAAACGAAATATTTCCCATTGTGAATCAGTTTTCTTATGGTCAGGTCGAAAGTAAGTACGGATCCGGACAGTTCTTTAAAGATCTTTTAGAAAAGTTCTCAGAACAAGAGCGGTTGGTTGCGTGTCGTGTTCAAAGTCGAGAAGGTATTTACGAATCCATTAAGCAATTTTTTGCAACTGGAAGATAAAAAAGAGGCAGCATGAAGTCACGTGATTTAGGACCGGAACTCAATGATTGGATCAAATACATAGAGGACAAAGCCCGGGGTTACGGTTTGAACTTTCCAGAAGTTTGTTTTGAAAAAGTTGATTACAAAGAAATGAACGAATTGGCTTCTTTGGGTGGGTTTCCTCAAAGATATCCCCATTGGCGTTTTGGAATGGAATATGACCGTATTTCTAAATCTTATACTTACGGCCTTAGTAAGATTTATGAAATGGTGATCAATACGGATCCTTGTTATGCGTATTTGCTGAGTTCAAATTCAGCTGTTGAAAATAAATTGGTGATTGCACACGTTTATGGACACGCTGATTTTTTTAAAAATAACCAGTATTTTTCTAAGACCAATCGAAAGATGCTCGATGAAATGGCCAACCATTCAACACTCGTTCGTCAGTGCCAAGAACAATTTGGCGTTGAAGTCGTAGAAGAGTTTATCGACCAGTGCTTGAGTCTTGAGAATTTAATTGATTTGCGTTCAGCAGGAGAGCTTCCTAAAACTCGCGAAGAAGAAGAGAAGCTTCCTGAAGAAGTTCAAAAAATTAAAGCCAAGTCATATTTAGATAAATTTATTAATACTCCTGAGTTTCTCGATCAACAGCGAGCAAGGATCGAAGAGCAAGCAAAAAAAGAAGAGAAGATTCCTTTCAGGCCCATCCGTGATGTTTTGGGTTTCTTGCTTTTACATGCACCTTTAAAAAACTGGCAAGTTAAGATTCTCGAAATGATTCGAGAAGAAGCTTATTATTTTGTTCCACAAGGTCAGACCAAGATTATGAATGAAGGCTGGGCAAGTTACTGGCACAGCCACATGATGACGAAGGATATTCTCGATGATTCAGAAATTGTTGATTATGCCTGTGTTCATAGTGGAACAGTAGCTCCACATCCTCATGGAATTAATCCTTATCGAGTAGGCCTTGAGTTATTGCGAAACATTGAAGATCGTTGGAATAAGGGGCGCTTTGGCAAGGAATGGCTTGATTGTGAAGATACGGTCAAAAGAAAAAATTGGGATTTGAAACTCAATAAAGGTCGAGAGAAACTTTTTGAAGTTCGTAAGATTTATTCTGATCTAACATTTATTGATGAGTTTTTAAGCCAAGATTTTTGCGAGGAAAGTGGACTTTTCGCTTCAAAATACAATCAAAGTACGAAGAGATGGGAAATTGAAACAAGAGAATTTCAAAAAGTTCGAACACAGTTTTTAACCGAGCTTACAAATTTTGGACAACCCATGATTGAAGTTGTGGATTCTAATTTCGATAATAAAGGCTCTCTCCTTTTGAATCATGTTTTTGATGGAAGAACTTTGAAGCGAGATTTCGCAGAGCTGACTCTTAAAAACTTATTTTCTCTTTGGAAGAAAAGCGTCTATATCGAAACTGCTGGAGAAGATGGCAAGTCTCAGCTTTGGGGTTTTGATGG
>JBAXJW010000065.1:0-7545 GCA_037137635.1 bacterium
ATTTATGGCTTTTCATTATCAAATTGAAAAATGTAAGAGCTCATTCAATGAGCAAGTTGTGACTTTCAATACAAAAGTTGAGCAAATGCCCGATTCTCTTTTTGCAAAAATTTTAGGATACAAAGAGCTTGATTGCGTTGTGGCTGATAACTCAGATCAATCTATTTCAAATTTAAATATTGCAGCATAGATTTTTTAATGGGTATTTTGATGAATGGTGCCCGGAAGAGGACTCGAACCTCCACACCACATGGATACAGGCTTCTAAGACCTGCGCGTCTACCAGTTCCGCCATCCGGGCAATGAATACAAATTATCCTGCCAAATAAATCCTTCAAACTCCAGATGAATTAACTAAGAATCTCATCAAAGGTGTAGGGTTGTGATCTGGGGGCTTTGTTTGCAAGTTTATCTGCAAGTAAAAGCGCTCCCTCTGCAAAAAGTCTGCGGTCATGAGCTTCGTGAGTAAGGATAAGTCGATCATAACTTCGCTGAATGATCACCGTATGTGTCCCCACAACTTCTCCTTCGCGAGCAGATAGAATTTGGATATCACCTGCAAAACCTGCATCGAGCATGGCCATTTTTAAAAGCAAAGCCGTACCGCTGGGGGAATCCTTTTTGTGCACATGATGAACTTCATGAATCGTGATGCTTTGAATGTCTGAGAAAAATTTAATGTAGGCTCTGAGCGATTTGATAAACGCATAAATCCCAAGACTTGTATTGGGAATCATCGCCCACGCATTGTTTTTAAACTTTTCTTTGAGAGTTTCGAATTCTTCTTTTTTAAACCCTGTCGTGCAAATAAGAATAGGGCTTTTAAATTCGGCCCATTTCTGAGCCCATTTGAGAGTCGACTCGGGTACGGAAAAATCAATCACAACATCTGGTTTTTCAAGAATGTCATTTGTTTCTAAATGAATAGAAGAAGAGAGTGTGAGTTTTGCTTTCCAGGAATTTTCTGACAAAAGCTCAATTACCTTTTGTCCCATTTTTCCCGTGCTTCCGACGAGAGCTAATTTTTTAAGAGAATGATTCACGGTAAAGTCCATTTAATTTTTCAAGTAAGGCGGCTTTCATCGGAACAAGCGGAGCTTGAAAATTATCACCTGCAATCCATCCCAGTTTTTTGCAAAGACTTTTTGTAGGAATAGGATTGGACTCCCAGTAGAGGCCGCCGATGAAGGGCAATATTTTTTCAAAGCGAGGAGAAGCCTCAACAGGGTTTTTGAGAACAGCAGTAAAATCTTTCAACGCGAAATGAGTCGCGACACTGATGATTCCATGCCCACCATTTTTTACAAATTGTACAAAGCTTTCGTCGTCGCCAGAGAGAAGGGCGAGCTTTTCTTTCCAAAGGCTTTTTCCAATCAAACGCTCAGTCTTTCCGCTTGCGTCTTTAAGTGCGCAAATAAATTGAGCAGCAGGATCTTTTGAGGCGAGGAGAGTATCAATGACTTCATCTGGAAGAACTTGCGCGCTTCTACCGGGAACATCGTAAAGACAAAGAGGTAATTCGATTTTTGCGATTTCTAAAAAATGTTCCACAAGTCCGCGGGCTGGAGTTTTGATGTAAGCAGGTGGCGAAGCTAAAAGCCCCGTGACTCCTGCGCTTTTAGCGATTTTTCCACGCTTTAGAGATTCACGAGTGCCGCCAATTCCTAGGCCAGCAACAATGGGGATTCTTCCATTTGCATATTCAAGGGCTTTTTTGAGAACAAGTTCGTATTGTTGATCATCAAGGAGAGATCCCTCTCCGGTGGATCCCGCAATGACGAGTCCTGTGATGCCTTCAGATATTTGTTTTTCAATTAAACTTTTAAAAGAAACTTCATCGAGATTTTTGTCGTTTTGAAAAGGAGTAATGAGCGCTGTCCATACACCTTTCCATTGAGAGGGGTTTTTAAGATTCTTCATAGTATCCTTCAAAGACTTTGTTCGCAGGGCCGGCAAGAGTGAGATATTCTTCCGAATCCGTTACCGTCAGGGGTCCGCCTGGAAATGTAAAAGTAAGAGATGGGGGAATCCTAAGATGTTTGTCTTCTTTGCCCATCAACTGAAGAGCAAAAAAAGCTGAAAGCGCGCCACTTCCGCAAGCAAGACTTTCTGCCTCTAAGCCTCTTTCGTAACTTACAAGAGTCATGTCTGTGCGACTCAGCCAAGAGATATTACTTTCTTTTGTGAAATCAGGGTGGTGCACAAGGTGATTTGCATAAAAGAGGTGTCTGATTTTGCGAGGCCAAGAACTTCCTATTAAAACTAAATGAGGAACGCCCGCTTGTACCCACAGAGCTTTTTCGACTCCTAAATCTTGTAATTGTTTAATGAGTGATTGATGGTGGCTTTTGAGTTCGAGTTGTTTGAGCTCACTTTTCGGCCAACGAACTTCGACTTTTTTATTTTTTATGTAGCCACGAAAGATTTGTTTACCATCGTTCCACTCCCAATCTTCACGCGTTCGATCGATTTGATTGTGAAGCCACAAAACAGCACAACGAGCAGCATTCCCGCAGAAATTGGCAGGAGAGCCATCATTGTTAAAGAATTTCCACTTCCAATGATCTTCTTCGAGCCACATAAAAAACAAACCATCGGCTCCGATCCCGAAGTGTCGGTCGCATAGTTTTTGAACCCATTTTTGATCTAATTCTGGAGAATAGGGGCGATTGATAATGATGAAGTCGTTTCCGGTGGCTTCATATTTGTAAAAGTTCATTTTGGGGACCCCTCAGCATCTTTTTTATCTATATTTTTATCTTTATAGAGATGAGAATGGGGACCTTCTTGTAAATCATGTGTGAAAACAGGCTTTTTGATGCCACATTGGGACACTAGACCCAAAAAAAACGGGAAAAGATAAACAGATAAGCGCATTGCTTTCTGTACAAGGCAAAATTTCATGCTAGAAAAGTCTAATCGAAAGTGTTATTGAGGTCGAATATGTCTGAAAAAGAAAGCGAGCTAGTTGGGTTAATTGAGTACGTTGTAAAGGCGCTCGTTGATTTTCCCGATCAAGTAAAAGTAAACGCAGTCCGTGGAGAACAGACCACTGTTATTGAACTTCATGTGGCTAAGGATGATTTAGGAAAAGTTATTGGTAAGCAAGGTCGAACTGCTCAGTCTTTGCGAACAGTGCTCAATGCTGCTTCTACAAAACTTAAGCTCAGATCTGTTTTAGAAATTATCGAATAATTTCTTTACGAATTTTCTCTTATTTGTTTTTTTTAAATAAAGCTTCTGCCGCACTTAGCAGATCGTTTTTGCTTGTGTGCAGGCTTGATGTATTTGCTTGTTTTTGATTTATTGAAAAGAAATCGCAAAAGTTGCTTCTTTCTTTATCTGCAACTCGCTCAGAAACACCTTCCTTGCATTCCCATTTTCGAGAAGAATCATAAAACTCACAATTAATACATATTTTTAAATCCGCATGACATTTGGGACAGGTATCTTGCCGGCTAGTTTTTTTGTTGGGAAGCGTGGAGAGAAAAGCCTCCAAATCATTTCCGCATTTTTGGCAGGAACTCATTTTTGAAAATCCAACTTATTCCAGCCTTCACGACCAAGAACCCAGATTTTTGAGGGAACTTGTTCCAAAGGGGCTTCGTAAACTTTTTCTTGATATTCAAAGTTAATAGGTTGGCATTCTTTCTTGCTGGGAATTTTTTTGAGTCTGAGAATGACTTTGATCATATCTTTTTCAAAAATACGTTCAATTTCTCGATCTTTGTAACATTCGATTGGTCCCGTTGCTGTGACCACTACCTTGAGGGAGCCCGCATTTTTTATGAAATCAACTTTTTTAATTGTGGGGCTCACTTCGTAAAGAGAAGTTTCTTCGCATGTTGCGCATAGAGTCATTGCTCCAAGTGCCGCTAAAAGCAGGTATTTCATGTAGTAAAACATTTTCCTCTTCCGCTATCATAACAGCCCAATTTACACAAAGTTGGTTTTTTCTTTTGCCTTGCGACAAAAAATTTGTATATTCGTGCGCATGAAATTCAAAAATAAAGCAGGAATCTATGCGTTAATTGCTTTCGTACTTGCTGCATGTACAGGAAATAAAAGCACAGAAACTACTTCAGTCGGTTCAGCAGACATTATAAAGATCGGCGAAGTTGGCTCCATGACAGGATCAGAAGCAACTTTTGGTTCTTCAACACATAACGGAATCGCTCTTGCAGTTGATCAAATCAATGCGGCTGGCGGAATCAACGGTAAAAAAATTCAATTGATTACTATGGATGACCAAGGAAAGCCTGAAGAAGCTTCGACTGCTGTTACAAAACTTGTGACTCAGGATAAAGTTGTTGCAATTCTTGGAGAAGTTTCAAGCTCAAGAAGTATGGCAATGGCGCCTGTATCTCAGCAGTACAAGGTTCCTATGATCTCTCCTTCTTCTACAAATCCAAGAGTGACTGAAATGGGCGACTATATTTTCCGCGTTTGTTTTATCGATCCATTTCAAGGAACAGTTATGGCACGTTTTGCTCTTGAAACTCTCAAAGTAAAAAGTGTTGCGGTTCTTCGAGATGTTAAAAACGACTACAGTGTAGGTCTTGCGGATTTCTTTACGAAAACTTTCACGGCAGGTGGCGGAAAGATCGTGATTGATCAAAGTTACAGTGCAGGTGATATCGATTTCAAATCACAGTTAACTTCTATCAAAGGAAAAAATCCTGAAGCGATTTTTGTTCCTGGTTACTATACAGACGTTGGCTTGATCGCTCGTCAGGCAAAAGAATTGAAAATCCCAGTTCCTTTGTTAGGCGGTGACGGTTGGGATTCTCCTAAGCTTTATGAAATCGGCGGAGAGTCTATCAATGGAAGTTATTTCTCTAATCACTATTCTGCAGAAGACACGAGCCCAATGATTCAAGACTTTATTGCGAAATACAAAGCGAAATACAAAGAAGTTCCAGACGGCTTAGCGGCTATGGGATATGACGCGATGAAGGTTTTGGAAAATGCAATGAAGACTGCGAAGTCTTTTGACGGAAAAGATTTAAGAGATGCCATTGCAGCAACGAAAAATTATCAAGCAGTAACAGGAACCATCACTCTTGATGAAAAACGTAATCCTAAAAAGGCGGCTGTTGTTTTAAAAGTTGATGGAACAAATTTTAAATACTCAGCGACGATACAACCTTAAATGTTAGAATTCATACAGCACATCATTAACGGCCTTTCGACTGGAAGCATCTATGCGTTGATTGCTCTTGGGTACACGATGGTTTTCGGTGTCCTTCAGCTGATTAACTTTGCGCACTCTGATGTTTTTATGTTGGGGGCCTTTATCTCTTTTTACTTTTCTACTTATTTTAGATTAGCTTCTCATCCCTCTGCATTTGCTCTCGTGGCGGCTTTGCTTTCTGCTATGGTTGGTTGCGCGGCGATTGGATACATCATTGAGCGATTTGCCTATCGACCTCTTCGAGGAGCTCCTCGAATCAACTTATTGATTACAGCGATTGGCGTTTCTCTTTTTCTAGAATACTCAGGACAACAAGTTTTTGGATCGTCTCCTCAGTTTTATCCTCAAATCTTTAAGCCTGAAATTAATCTGGGAGTTGGATCTCTTTCGATTAATCCTTTGCAGGTAGTCGTTCTCTCTATCTCAATTGTTTTGATGCTCATCTTGCAGTTTGTGATTTTCAAGACTCGAGTGGGAAGAGCAATGCGAGCCGTGAGTTTTAATCACGACCTTGCAAGTCTGATGGGAATTCCTACAAATAAAATTATTTCTCTAACCTTTATGCTTGGCTCTGCTTTAGCAGGTGCTGCAGGCGTTTTGGTGGGACTTGTTTATCCAAAAATTGATCCTCTTATGGGAGTCGTTTTGGGGCTTAAATGTTTCGTTTCTGCTGTCTTGGGCGGAATCGGAAGTATTTTAGGCGCCGTTGTGGGGTCTATCACTTTGGGAATTTCAGAAGAGTTTTTGGTGGGATACGGAAATCCATCTTATAGAGATGCTTTGGCGTTTGGAATCTTGATTGTCATTTTGCTCTTTAAGCCATCGGGATTATTTGGTGAAAACCGAATCGAGAAAGTGTAGCTCAAATATGTTTCGTGAGAATAAAAATTGGTTGATTGCGTTTGCTCTACTTTTGTTGGCTTATCCATTGGTGGGTCATCTTGAGCCCTACACGGTTCAAATTATTTTGTTGTGCGGAATTAATATCATTTTGGCTACAAGTTTGAATCTCGTGAATGGATTTACAGGACAGTTTTCAATGGGGCATGCGGGCTTTATGTCTGTAGGTGCTTATACGTCTGCCACAATCACAACTGTTTTATTCCCATCGCTATTTTCGTCTGCATCTGGAAGTTATTTGTTTATTTTTCCTTTGCTCTTAGGCGGACTCGTGGCGTGCTTTATGGGTTTTCTTGTGGGATTGCCCTCCCTTAGATTACGCGGAGATTATCTCTCTATTGTAACTTTGGGTTTTGGCGAAATCATTCGAGTTCTTATGCAAACAACTGATTTCGTAGGAGCTTCTCGTGGATTACCTGGGATTCCGCCTTTAGCGGGCTTTGGTTGGATTTACGGAAGTATCCTTGTGACTCTTTTTGTTTTGTGGAGAATCATCAACAGTCGTTATGGAAGAAGTTTCATCGCGGTTCGAGAAGATGAGATTGCTGCAGAAGCCATGGGTGTTCCAACAACTAAAACAAAAGTCCGTGCTTTTATGGTGGGAGCTTTTTTTGCGGGTATCGCAGGAGCGCTTTTTGCTCACTTGATTCAGATCGTTACTCCTTCAATCTTTGATTTTAACAAAAGCTTTGAAATCATTATGATCATCGTTTTTGGTGGATTGGGATCTCTTTCGGGTTCTGTTGTTGCTGCTATTTTTTTAACGATTCTCAAAGAAAAGCTTCGTGGCCTTCAAGAATTTACATTTGGTTATGATCTTCGAATGATTATTTATTCTTTTTTGTTGATTGTGCTGATGCTCTCTCGACCAGAAGGATTAATGGGCAGAAAAGAAATTTCTGCTTTCTTGAAAAAGTTTTTCAATAAAAATAAGGAAGCTGTGCAATCATGAAAGCGGTATTAAGTCTTAAGGATTTAGGTATTCGCTTTGGAGGTCTCAAAGCAGTTTGGGATTTATCTTTAGATGTACCTGAGGGAAGTATCTTTGGTTTGATCGGTCCGAACGGAGCCGGAAAAACGACTCTTTTTAATTTGCTAACGGGAGTCTATGTTCCGACTCAAGGTACGATTGATCTTTTTGGCAAAAGCACTTTGGGAGTGAAGACTTCCAAAATCACTGCACGAGGCTTGGCTAGAACTTTTCAAAACATCAGATTGTTTAAGGAAATGACTGTTTTAGAAAACGTGATTGTTGCCTTAGATAATTCTGAGGCTATGCCTAAAGCAAATCCTTTAAGTGTTCTTTTGCGTAGTCCAAAGAGTATGGAGATCGAAGCTCATAAAACAGCTAAAGCGATGGAAATTCTCAAGATCTTTAATCTTGATGTAAAAGCACAAGAGTTTGCAGGATCGCTTCCTTATGGTGAACAAAGACGCTTAGAAATTGCGCG
>JBAXJW010000066.1:0-7539 GCA_037137635.1 bacterium
GGAAGATACGATAACTTGATTGGTTTATTTGGAAAAACTCAAGTTTCTGGAATCGGTTTTGGTTTGGGTGATGTGGTTTTGATGGATTTTTTGGCAGAAAATGCACTTCTTCCTACTGCAAAGGCAAGTTGTGACTTTTATGTAACTCTATCGGATGAAAAGTTTTTTGGGGAAGCTCAGAGAATCTGTAAGATTCTTCGCTCACAAAACTTTTCTGTCTCTATGAGTTTGAAAGTTTCTGCTTTCAAAGCACAGTTAAAATCTGCAGACCGAAGCGGTGCACGTTTCGCAATTCTTTTTGGAGAAGAAGAATGGAAAGAGAAGAAAATTATTCTTCGCGATCTAAAAACTTCTTCACAAAAACTTCTTACGATGGAAGAAATTCAAAAAATTTCCTTTGAAGAAAAATAAATTTCGCTTCAACGCATCAAGATTGAAAGAAAAATGACGCTCGCTATTGCGCATAACGTTACTCACGCGTACATTTAGATTAAGAAAGAAAGAAAGGAGGGCAGTCAAAATGGCAGCCAAGAAAAAAGCTACTAAGAAAAAAGCTACTACTAAGAAAAAAACAACTAAGAAGAAAGCTACTAAGAAGAAGTAGTTTGTACTTCTAAGTAGTTGATACTTAGACAAAAGCCTCTAAGATCCATGGATCTTAGAGGCTTTTGCTTTTTTAAAAACCCAATCTTCATAGGAGAATTTCCTGAAAAATATGATAATAAATACCTGTGAAAGTTTTCATCGAATGCTTCTGGGGACAAAGTAATAAAGATTATAAAAAGTTTTTCAACTTCAAAGAATGCTTGTCTCTAATTCACGAATACACCAAAAGATTGACTGAGCGTGGTTTTCAAACCCAAATTTTGGCGGGTTCTTTGGAACGACGCCCTCGCTCGCAATTGTGGCTTTGTCATCCGCGCGGTAAAGAACTTGATTCAATTCAGATATCCGAAAGATTTCAGCGAGCGATGAGCTCTGGGGTTGATCTTGTTATTGCTATTGGGAGTGATACCGGATTTTCTAAAGAAGATATTTCAAAACTAAAGCCAGACTTATTGTGGTCTTTTGGACCGATGACTTTACCCCATGAATTAGCGACCGTTATTGCGACAGAGCAACTCTATCGAGCCGCTTCTATTTTAAGGAATGAACCGTATCATCGCCCTTAAAAAAAGAAAACCGACTCAACCCATGGGGAGGGGTGAGTCGGTTAGGGGACCTTTGGTTAATTTTATTTCTTAGAAAGAAGCAACTTGGTTGCTGCCTTGGTTGGGAACAGGAACACCTTTTTCAGCTAAGCGGTAAGTGAGTACAGGTGTTTTTTCGCCAGGAACAAAACATTGAAAAGAGCGGTTATAAGCACCTAACTCTTTTGCAATTGTATTACAGCGTAAGAGAGCGATGTCTGCTTTGCTTACGTTCCAAACGTTTTGCTCGTGCATAAGTTCGATTGTGAATTTAGTTTCATCGTTTTTGATGAATCTTGGTTCAACCGCAATCTTTTGATCAACAAGGATCTGTTCCCCTTGTTTCAAGTTCCAGTGTTGGCCTCGACCAATATCAAGAACGTTATTTTCATCAAAAGTTAAGCGCAAGAAAACGTTGTCTTTATTGTGAATTTGGCTGACGTTATCTAAGCGAACGTTGCTGAGTGATATTTCGTATTCTTTACTTTCTGAAAGATTACGGGTTCCTCCAAAGTTATTGAGTTGAGAGTAGAGCAACACAGTTGCTGCTAATGCAACTCCAAAAGTTACAACGGGGAAAGTGATGACATTTTTTTTAATAAATTTTTTCATAGCATCAGAAGTAAAGCAAAGCTTGTGCCTGCTTTGAGGAGCTTTATAAGGCTTTGTGAACTTAAGAGTTTTCATTTAAATACCTAAAGCGCCGGCACTGTCTAAGTGTTGGTCGCTTTCCTCTCCAATTTTTTTGCGGTGGATGTCGAGTGAAGGTTGTGTCGGAAAAGGCATGCTTGAAGAGACATCCAGATGGATGCTTTTCGTTGCTAAATCACGAGCTCTTTGGTCGTGACTCACTCGATTACTTTGCAGAAGACAGAAGATTGCTAAGCTTAAAGAGCTCAGAACGTAGAGAGCTTGGATAATACTTCCTAGCTTTTTCATTTGTAACTCACTTCTATGCGAGTTCCGTTGGGAACGCTTAATCCGTTAAACAAGATACGATTGTTAACTGAGTCGTAGCTCCAACCGTATACGTTGCTTAATTGAAGAAGTGATCCGTTAAGACCCACAGAGAGTGAGTTGAGTTCTGTTGGTACAGCACTTAGCTGATAAAATTGGCTGTAAAGAAGCTTGATTGTTGAAGAAGCTGCGGGAGCTGTTGCGAATTTGATTGCATTTGATCCAGCTAAGTAAACCCAGCTGCTTGTGTTTTGAAGAACAAGGCCACTGCCATCGTGTTTGTCTACGTAAACTCTGATGCTGTTGGGATCGACATTTGTCACTTGTAGCTTGAAAAGGTTGGTTGGCTTACTCACATCTCTTGCAAGAGTGTTAAGAAGTGTAGGGAACTCGGTGCTTGCTTTTAAAATACAGTGACTCACGGATGAAAGAGTTGCGTCGGCGCTTAAGCCCGCAATTGTTTTATTTGTATTTTCAATCTTTTGAGCGGTTTCAGCTAAGCGATATCCTGCACTTTCACTATACGAAGGATTTGGAGTGCAGCTTGAATTCATTCCCGTTACGATTGCTCGTGCATTCACAAAGGCAGGAATGTTTGTCGCACTTCCTTTTTGAGCGATAAGTTTTGCAGCATAGTCACTCGTAGAAGCATTTGTGAGATAGTTAATACTTTCGTCATCTGTGTCAGATACGAAAAGATAAATCAATTGAGCGCCTTCACGGAGAAAGCTTGATTTTTGTCGAGTCATCACTTGATTGGTAGCTTCAAGCATAACGTTTGTATTTGCGTTGAGGGTTTGTCCGATACTTTGAAGTTGAGCGATGAGTGAGTTTTCTGTTGTGTCAGGCATCAAGGAATCAACTAAGATATTTTTATAAAAAGAACGGCTTGAGAGATCAGAGACCTGCTCTTTTTGAACGTTTCCACTGATGACTCCAATTCTATAATCAATGTTTGAGCTTCTAAGTGTAGAGGTAAAAGAAGAAAGGCCGGCCATGAATTCAGCGCGTTTGCTTGAATAGATGTTCGGATCGCCGGAGTTGTAGTCCATTGAGGCGCTTTCATCGATTGCAAAAACGTAATCTGCTTGAAGGATTTGATTGGCTTGAGAGTAGACATCTTCATTGTCGACAACAAACAAATCTGTTCGATTTGTTGTGTAAGTTTGAGGATCTTTGCTACAAGCTCCTAAAACTAAAAGATTCATAGTTAATAAAGTTAATCCAAATTTTTTCATATCCCCCCCAAATGGGACCTATACACAGAGAGGGTTGCAAGCTTTAAGCCAGGCTTATTTGAGGCTATGAAAAGCTTTGGAAATGCGGATATCTTCTTGAATTCTTTGAAGAAGTTCTTCCTTTGAGGAAAATCTAAGTTCGGCTCTGATTCTGTCTAAAAACTCGACACTTAAGTGTTTACAAGACAACTCTTGATGGGGGTAATTGAGAATATGTGTTTCAAAGAATTCACCTTCATCACTTGTATGAAAAGTGGGCCGAATTCCAAAGTTTGTAATTGAGGCGTAGCTTTGGCCGTCTATATGAGAGCGCGTGATGTAAACTCCGTGCGGAGGAAGGCAAAAACGTGAAGAAGAGGGTGCTTGGTTACGGGGTGGAGGGGAGTTGAGTGTGGGCACGCCCATTGTTCGACCGCGGTGGTCTCCTGAAATCACATCAAGATCGTAGTGAAGGGGGAGTCCCATGAGCGCGTTTGCTTTGAGGATTTTACCCTCTTGAATTTGGTGTCGAACTTCAGAGCTAGAAACAGTGATGGAATCGGTTTTGAGAGCTTCAACTACTTCGACTTGGATGTTTTCTTTTTTTCCCCATTCGCTCAAAAGCTGGACGTCGCCTCCTCGGTTTTTTCCAAAGTAAAAATTTTTTCCTACCACAATATGTTTGGGGTTGTATTGAGCTTTAATCCAACTCAAAAAATCAAAAGGATTTTGGTTCGAAAAAGCTTCGTTGAATTTGAGGACTTCAACTTGAGTTAATCCAAGCTTAGCAATTCTTCTTATTTTTTCGTTTAAGCTGCAGATGCGTGTGGGGATGGGTCTGATACCTAAAAACTCACGAGGGTGTGGTTCAAAGGTAAGAAGTTTTGCTTCACAGTTATTTTTTTTTGCAAAATCAAGAACGCGCTTGATGAGCTCTTGGTGTCCAAGATGTACTCCATCGAAATTACCAATGGTAAGGGAGCTTTGCATTCGGGTGATTATACTGCCTATTTGAGACAATTGTCTTTATAGAAACTTTGGTTTTTTTGCTCGGGATAAAGTTGGATGAAGCGAGGGCAGGCCTTTTTGAGAGTTTTTGAGTTTTGAGTGAGATGAAGTGAGTTTAAGTATATTTCAAAAAGATTTGATTTAAGTTCTGTTTCAAAAGCACTTTTGTAGAGAAGTTCTGTGACTTCTTGAAGATCTTTTTGTGTCGCTTCAAGGGGTTTAAAATTCACACTCTTTCTATATTCGTAGATTAAAAGTGAAATTTTTTCTTTCACCGTGAGTGGATTTGGAGAAAAGGGAAGCGCTTTTTTATAGTAATCGAGAGCTTCGGAGAGGCGACCTTGCTTTTTGAATTCATCAGCGTCTATCTCGGCAATGCGAGATTTGTTTTGTTTATCCACCTTTGCAAGAGGTTCTTTAACCTTAAAATTGATGGATTGCAGGAGTTCTTTTGCTTCTGTTATCCGACCGAGTTCAATGAGGGATTTTATTTGAAAAATTTTAAGTGCGGGATGTTTTTCTTTAAATTCTGAAGGAGCTTTTTTGTACCAGCTAAAAAATTCTTGATGAAATTTGTTGTTTACTAAAAATCCAAAAACAGCTTCCCAGTCTTGGGGCGTATCGAAATTTTGCCTGATGAGTTTATTGAATTCGCGAAGGCTGGCTGTGAGTTCATTTCTCTTAAGAAGAGCTTTAAGCCGACTTCTAAGCGCATAAATATTTTGTGGATCTAGGTTGGTGATCTTTTCCCATAAATCGATTTCTTTTTGATATTGAGAAAGACTTTGAGCAATCAGGGCTTGGTAGAAAAGGTGTTCAATTGTGTAACGTTTAGTGGAGTCAGGGTGCTCGGATATTTTTTGAGCTCTTTTTGCGGCACCCTCAAGAGCGTTACGGACTTCTTGAGATTGAGTATTGATTTCTGAGGCTCTATTGAGGTTGAGTTTGTAAAAAGCGACAAAACTAGTGTACGCCTTAATTAAAAGAGAGAAACTTTTGGGGTTTAATTCTACGGCTCGGTCGTAATTGATGAGGGCAGCATTGAGTTGGTTTTTAAAAAAAAAATAATCTCCCATTACCTCTAGGTAATCAGGACTATCTTTATTATTTGAACGAGCAAGGTTGCTGAGATCATTGAAAAGTTCATCCTTCTTTTTGAGGCAATTTGCGATGGGGCCTTTTTGTGACTCTTCTGTATAAGTAACGTGAGACAGTGTTTGTATTTCTTGCCTGAGAGATTCGAGCTTTCTTTGCAAAAGAATTCCTTGAAATTCGTTATTTGAAAAACGTCTCATATCTTGAGACAAGGTTTCTGGTGTGCAAAGTTGAGCATTAAGTTTTGAGTGAAAGAATACAAGGGCAATAAGGATGAGTGACTTTTTAATGAACACAATTTATATTATGAACTTGAGGGAAGCTTGAAGCTAGAGGGTCAGCTTTTTGTCTTTAGATCTTTTGTGGTTTCTTGATTTTATGCACGCCACATTTTAATTGCGACAAAAACAAGAAAAATAGCAAAAGCTTTTTTGAGAAGATCTGCTGGAATAAGTGGCACAAGACGTGCTCCAAAAAAAGTTCCGGCAAACATTCCCAGAGCTACCAGTAGACCTACTTTGATATTTTGAGTTTCGATGAGGCCAGATTTGAAATATTGCCAGACTCCAAGTGCGCCAACGGGCAAGAGTAATGCTACAAGTGAGGTTCCAGTTGCTTGAACTTGATTGTAGCCAAATCCATAAATCAAAATTGGCATCAGAATAATCGCGCCTCCAATTCCAAGAAGTCCAGAAACGGTGCCAATCAAAATTCCAATAATGATGAGAATTGTATATTCCATTTAAAATCCTTTTATTTCTTTCTGATGGGAATTTTTAAGTAACTTGAACCATTGTCTTCGGGTTCGGGGAGCTTCCCTGCATCGATGTTGACTTGAATACTTGGCAGCAGAAGTCTTGGAGCCGAAAGGGTTGCGTCTCTTGAATTACGGGCTTTGATGTATTCGTCTTTTTTAGTTTGAGCTTTGAGTTGAATATTGAGAGCTTTTTCTTCGCCAATGGTTGTTTCCCAGCGAGCTTCCCTTGTGCCATTTGCTTTATAGTCATGGCCTACAAATACACGTGTGGAGTCAGGAAGTTTGAATAATTTTTCTGCAATAGAGTCGTAGAGGGCTTCTGAGCTTCCTGCAGGAAAATCGCAGCGGCCAGTACCCGTATCGGGCATGAAGATCGCGTCTCCTGTGAAGACTGCATCTCCAATTAAATAAGATGCACAAGCAGGTGTATGTCCTGGAGTAAAAAGAACTTTTATTTCGATACTTCCGGCTTTTAAAATTTGATTTTCTTTTAAGAGTAGATCGAATTGCGAGCCGTTTGGAATAAATTCATCAGCAAGATTATAGACTTTTTTAAAGACACTTTGAACTTTGGTGATGTGCTCTCCAATTGCAAGTTTGATTTTGTGGGAATCGTTTTTGAAATTCTTGCGCTCCTGTTAAATGATCTGCATGAGCATGTGTTTCGAGACAGTAATGAACATTTAGCTTTTCATCTTTTAAAAGCTTTTCAAGTTTATCGAGGCATTCTGTTGAAATCTTTGAAGAGGCAGGGTCGTAATCTAGAACAGTGTCGATTACGACTGCATCTCGAGTTATTTTGTCGAAGACAACATAGGTAACAGTCGCAGTGATTTCATCGTAAAGACTTTTGACTTCAAATTTTTTCATTTTCTATGTAAACCTTCTTTGAATTTCAAAGCCACAAAACATTGTCGCGATAAAAATAATAATATTTTTATCGAATCCAGAAAGAAGAGTGATTGCTGGGCCCGGACAAATACCAGCGATTCCCCAACCAAGACCAAAAATGATAGACCCTATGATTAATTTTCGATCGATGGGTCGAGGGGCTGGGTGTTTGAAGTTTTGTCCATCGAGAGATTTTTTCCTTTTGTTTAAGAAGAAAAAACTAAGTCCGTAGACAGGGACGGCTGAACCTAAAACAAAAATCAGAGCAGGGCTCCAATCAGAGGTGCCCATTGCGAGAAAAGATTTGATTTTGATTGGATCAATCATTCCCGAGAGGCAAAGCCCCATTGAAAAAATAATGCCTGAAATTAAGTAGAGAAAATATTTCATTTGAATGTCCTCATTGCGAGAGTGGTAAGAATGG
>JBAXJW010000067.1:0-7490 GCA_037137635.1 bacterium
AAGAAGGCGTGTGGATCAATGATCCGCAACTCAAATATTATACTTTTCTTAAAAACAACAAAGAATTTGTCATCGACCATCGCAAGGCAAAAGGCTTTGAGCTTTACGGGTCAAAAAGGCTTCCAAATTTCCTAAAAGAAAACCACATCCCCTTTGTAAAGCTTGATCTGGTGGGATTCCAAAAGAGCGCTTCCACCTACCCCTCCTTTGAACAAGTCGAAGCAAAGCTCAAAACTCTTCACAAAAACTATCCACAACAAACTCAATTAATAAGTGTTGGAAAAAGTGTTCGTGGAAAAGATCTTTATTTTTTAAAAATCTCCAAAAACCCCACTTCTGATCAAAGACTTCCCGAGTTCAAATACATTTCAAGCATGCACGGAGATGAAATCACCGGACGAGAACTCATGATTTCACTCGCAGGTGACCTACTTGCTCAATACGGAAAAGATTCAAAGGTCACAGAACTGATCGACAACACGGAAATCTACATCATGCCTTCTATGAATCCTGACGGATCAGAATTTCACCAACGTTTTAATGCCAACAACGCAGATTTAAATAGAGACTTTCCTGATTTTACATCCGACCCAAACAATACTCCTGAAGGAAGACAAATCGAAACGGCTGCCATTATGAAATTTCAAGCAGACAGAAACTTTGCACTTTCTGCAAATTTTCACGGAGGTTCGGAAGTCGTCAACTATCCTTGGGATACAACAGAGGCTCCCCACCCCTTTGATTCTCTCTTAAAAGAACTCAGCCTGAGTTACGCGCAACTTGTTCCCTACATTTTTCAATCAAGAGAGTTTCGCCAAGGAATCACAAATGGTTTTGCATGGTATGAAGTCAATGGTGGGATGCAAGACTGGAGCGAGTTCTACTATCACGACTTACAATTTACAGTTGAACTTTCAGATATGAAGTGGCCCGACTACAACAAGATCCCCGCCTACTATCAAGATAACAAAGCAGCCCTCATTCAATTCATTAAAAATATTCACCAAGGAGCAGGATTTTATTTTAAAGAGACCCCAGACATGACTGGATCTGTAAGTATTTCAAAAGCTGGAAAAAATCTTGGCGATTACAGCTTTAACCATGGTGAATTCTACAGAGTTCTTGAGCCTGGATTGTACGATTTCGAAGTCAAAAACTCTGATGGAAAAACCATTAAATTCTCGACAAGTGTCAAAACAGATGAAATCAAGAGTGGAGCCAACTATACAGTCCTTTAAAGATTTAAGTTTAAAGAGACTTTTGAAAAAAGTTAAGTATCTTCAAAGTTTTACTTTCTTGAACCGGGCATATATTCAGCTTTCTTTCCAAAAGAAAGTTTGAATACTCTCGGTAGCGGTCTTCAGCTTCTGACAAGGAAACTCGAATAGAAAGCTCATAAAAAGACGGTGAATTCGGCAAAGCAACCTCTTCTAAGACAAAGCCTTTTGAGCGATGAAAAGTCCACACAGTATTCGAAACAGGTCCAAAAGGAGTAAGCGCATTCAAGTCTAAGGAACTCGTGTAAGATTTGTTCAAAAAAGTTTTTTGATGCTTCGAAAATCGAGTTTCTTTTTGCGGATTAAAGCCCTGACTTAAAGAACAAAAGTAGTTGATTTTATCTCGATACCTATCTTCTTCGCACTTATATTTCTCATCATGGGAACTTGGCTCTTCCTTTATAAAATCATTCACCCCAGAGACTTTAACCTTCACAGTTGAAGAAGCCTCATCAGAGGAAATTGAACGAAGCCTTAAAATAATTCCTTGAGAATAAAACTCATAACTTGCATTAGGATTTTTAAAATCATAAAAAACTATGGAGTTCACTTTGAAGAGAGCCGACACTTGTAAGGTTGTTTTTAAGTAAATTTTTTGAAAAAGAAAAAGCCGAATTTAAATTGAATAACAAAATAGCGATAAGGATCCTTTTCACAAGCTGAACTTAATTCTTAGCTTATTTGTGTCAAAAAGAATTTAAGCCTATACGTAAATGAATGAAAAATTGGCTGATTTTATCAATTCTTTTTTGTGCTTCTTGTTCTTCCAATAAAGTTTTTCAAAACAAATCAGACTCACCTCAAAAATCCGCTCAGTTTTCTTATGAGGTCTTTAAACTTGATCCTGCTCCTCTTCTTTTTGGTGGAGATGGCAAACTCCGCATAGGTGGATTTTCCGGACTTTATTTCGAATCACTGGATAAAAAGAAAAACAAACTCATTTTCACAACCCATACAGACCGGGGACCAAATGGCGACATCGAAAAAAAAGCAAATTTCCCGGCTCGTCGTTTTTCCGTCCCTCAGTTTGCTCCCTTAGTTGTCAAACTTGAACTCAATACACAAAGCAAAAGCCTTAAAGTCCTCGAACAAATTCCACTTCTAAATAAAAATGGGAAGTTTATCACCGGTCTCCCCAATTTAGATCCAAGAAGCAAAAGGTCTGATGCCGATGAAATCCCACTTAATTCCAAGGGAAATGAAGTCCCGCTTGATCCCATGGGTCTCGACTTAGAAGGGATCACAAGAGACGAACGAAAAGACATTTGGATGTGTGAGGAATATCGCCCCTCTATTCTTCATTTTTCATCAAACTACATGTTGATCGATCGCTTTGTCCCCATTGATTCTCATGAAAAAAACAAATTCTTTGGGAAAGAAGTTCTCCCTTCAAGTTTAAGAGACCGCCAACTCAATAGAGGATTTGAAGCGATCGCCTACGATCAAAAAAAGATCTACGCATTTTTACAAAGCCCCCTCAAGAAAAGTCTCGAAGACAAAAAAACAGAAAAACAAATTCCTATTGTTGAATTTGATACTCAACAAAAGAAAGTCACGAATGAATTCACTTATGAACTTGATTCTTTAGAAGCTGATAAGATTGGTGATGCGGTTGCTCTTGGTGGGAAAAAGTTTCTTGTGATTGAGCAAAACTCCAAAACAGGTAACAAATCAATTCATAAGATTTATAAGATCAATCTCAACAAAGGACCGCTTGCACAGAAAGAATTCGTCATAGATCTGACGGCGCTAGGCCTCACTCAGCTCGAAAAAATCGAAGGTATCGCAAGAGTCGACGCTCAAACGCTCGCTCTCGTTACAGACAATGATTTTTCTGTTTTCAAAGAAGCAGAAACAAACCTTGTCCTCATTCATTCTAACGTCGATTTGTTTTAAAATGGATTCATGTTTGAAGCTTTAAAAGCAACTCTTCACAAATACAAAAAATGGGAACCTCTTGCTTTTTTTATAGCAGGATTTTCTTTTGATGCGTTTCTTCTTCATCGAATTGACGATCCCCTTATGCTCATACACCAGGCAACGTACCTCACTCTGTCGGCGCTTATTATTGCTTGGGATTTATTTTGTGAAGAAAAGGCAACCCAAATCCCGTCTTGGTTTCTTAAAATCTGGGCTTATCGCGAAGGGATCTTGCATTTCATGCTCGGAACCTTACTCAACGTTTATACAATTTTTTATTTTAAAAGCGGATCTTTCGTCAGCTCTCTCTATTTCTTAGCTCTTCTTGCGCTACTTTTATTTTTAAACGAAGTGAGACCCGCACAAATTTCCAAAAACTTTTTACGGAACGCTCTTTTTGGCCTTTGCTTAATTTCTTACATGAACATCTTGCTTCCCATATTAGCAAAAACAATGGGCCTCTTAATTTTTCTTCTTTCGATTGCCGTCGCCTACGCAATTCATCACTTTTTTTTACGTTTCTTAAAATCTCGAATTAAAAACCGAAGTCTATTTAAGGACGTTCAACTTCCTTTTATTTTTGTCATCACTCTATATTCACTTTTATATTTCTTTAAAGTTCTCCCGCCTGTTCCTCTTTCTATGAAAAACATTGGAATTTATCACTCGATCAAAAAAGAAGGTAATCAATACAAACTTGGAATCACTCGATCTAAGTGGCTTTTTTGGCAAAGTGGAGATCAAAACTTTGAAGCTCGACCAGGCGATCGAATTAACTGCTTTGTTCAAATCTTTTCCCCCACACGCTTTCAAGATCAATTGACCGTTCGATGGTTTTTTAAAAATCCTAAATTAGGCTGGGAACCCAGAGACGCGGTTCCTTTGAGTATCATAGGAGGCCGTGAAGATGGTTATCGAGGATTTATCGCCAAAGCAAACTACGAAGCAGGCGACTGGAGAGTTTCAGTCGAAACAACCGATGGCCGCGAAGTTGGGCGTATTCATTTTGAAGTCACTCAATCTAGCGACACACAACCTGCTGAAGTTAGATATGAATACCGCTGAAAACTAAAACTGAAGAGTCGCTTTGTAGCCAACGCCAGGAATAGCATCGATATGCACGTTGCTTTTTGAAATCTTCTTTCGTAAGTGACTTACGTGAGCATCGACAGTCCTATCAACAAGACTGACACCCTTTCCCCAAACTTCATCAATAATCACATCGCGCTCATAAATGCGTTCAGGGCTTTTGAGAAGTAATTGAAGAATCTTAAATTCAAGAAGAGTCAAAGGAACAACAAGCTTTTCATCAGACAAAGAAATAATCGCTTTCATTTGGTCTTTTAAAAGAGTGAGATTGCCAACAAGCAATTCAGTTGGGGATTGAACGCGGCTTTTCTTAAGTCGAGCCTGCACGCGAGCTCTTAATTCGGCTGGTTCAAATGGCTTTGTAATAAAATCATCGGCACCGAGAGAAAAGGCAGCCAATTTTTGCGAGAGATCCGTTTTTCCAGTGAGAAAAAAAGTAGGGAGTGAAGAAAACTCAGCTCGGCTTTGCAATTGAGAAAAAAATGAAACACCATCTCCATCCGGAAGCTCAATGTCCAAGATCAGGATAGAAAATTTATTTTTCTTTAATTCCTCTTCTGCTTCTTGAATGCGAGAGCATGCGTGAACATCAAATTCCTTGAGTGATGCCTGTACAACTATTTTAACTTCAGGACTGTCTTCAACAAGTAAAATTTTTTCCATTTTTTTCAATGTTGCCAATTCTGTGTTGCGAAAATTTCACAACTCTCTCGGAGCAATCGCAACACTCTCATGAGAAGTTTAATCTATGTCGAAGGTCGGGGCGAATGTATTACTGATCGAAGATGACGTTGCACTGCATCAGTTCTGGTCTTTCCTCATCAAAAAAATTCACCCGAACAGTGCGATTTCAGTTACAACAAACGCAGAAGACGCAGAGCGACTCATCTCAAACGCCCTTGAAAGCCCTTCTCCTTTTGATCTTGTGATTAGTAATCTCTTTTTAAAAGGTGAAATGACAGGGTTGGAATTATGGAAACTTTTTTCCGAATCTGAAATTCTCTTTCCTCAATTTATTATAGTTTCAAGTGTTCCCATCACTGAGTATGAAAGATTAGTAAGTGATGAAAAGCGGAAGCCCTTTTTTGTGCGTAAACCGCTCGACCCCAATTTTTGTGGGAATCTCATCAGCAAAACGTTCTTTGAAATATTTCAAAGAACTCAAATGCAAGAAAATTTGAAAGGAAGAACTATAACATGAAAAAATTCACATATTTAATGATCGCTGCCCTCACAACTGGAGCTGCTTTTGCACAAGACGCAGCCCCTGCGCCTGCTCCAGAAGCAGTACCTGCTGCAGCTCCTGCAAAAGCAGAGAAGAAAGCTAAGAAAGCAGAGAAGAAAGCTAAGAAAGCTGAAAAGAAAGCTAAGAAAAAAGCAAAAAAAGAAGCTAGCTCAGCACCTGCTATGTAATTTAACTTCTAAAGCTTAAACTTTAGAAAACAAAAACGACTTTCACTTTAATGTGAGAGTCGTTTTTTTATTGCTGCAAAATCAAATCCCGCTATCATATGAAACCATGAGAAAGATCAATCTTAGTTTCATACTAGGATTACTTCTACTCGCAAGTGTCTCCATCGTTACTTACCTCACCATGCAAGACATTGTAGAACTGGGTCACTCCGAAAGACACGTGTACCAAGTTCAAGCAAAATTAAATGATATACGAAACCCTCTTAAAGATGCAGAAGCTGGACATAGAGGATTTCTTTTAAGTGGAGAGGAGGATTATTTAAAAAAATATCACCAAGCCTCAAAAAACATTCAAAAACAGCTTAGTGAGCTCAATAAGCTTTTATCAAACGACAGATCTCAACAAAAAAACCTTGGCCAATTAAAAGAACTTATATCTCAAAAATTCAAAGAAATGGATCTCAGTATCCTTGAGATGCGCAAGGGAAACACCGACGCAGCTCTTGAATTATTTTTTAAAGAAAACGCAATCGATCATTTGAACACGACTTTATTACTCATCGACTCAATCGATAAACACGAAGAAGAAACATTACACTCCAACATGAATTTTATCGAAAAAAGCGTGAGTCGATCCATGAAGATTCTAGGATTAGGATCAATATGGGCCTTCACAATTGTGCTTTTTGCATCTTATTATTTTTACCTCGAACGCAAAAGAAGAATTCAAAGCGAAATTTTTTTGAGGCAAGCTCGCGAAGAAGCCATCCGCGCCTCACATGCAAAATCAGAATTCTTAGCAAACATTAGCCATGAAATCAGAACCCCTCTTAATGGAATCATCAGCACGGCTGATCTTTTTGAAAATTCAGAAAGATTAAGTCCGGAAGACCGTCACTTTGCTCACATCATCCGCACATCGGGAGAATCGCTTCTCCGAATAGTCAATGAAGTTCTTGATTTCTCAAAAATTGAAGCAGGTAAACTCAGCTTAGAAGTCGGAGTTTTTTCTCCTGAACATCTCCTGCGTTTTGCATGCGACCTCTTTGAAGCTCGCGCTAAAAATAAGGGGCTTCAAATCTCAACTTTAATTTCGGATAAAGTTCCCGCTCAAGCTCTGGGTGACGGGGGACGTATTTCTCAAGTACTCGCCAATTTTATTTCAAATGCTGTTAAGTTTTCTGATCAAGGCGAGATCAAAGCTTCGATTGAAATCGCCCAGGATTATGACACTCAATCTAAACTTTTAAGATTTAGTGTCTCCGATTGCGGTCCGGGCCTGGATCCAAACATCAAAGAAAATCTCTTCAAACCTTTTTCCCAATCTTCCACAACAAATGGATCCAAGAATTATGGAACAGGCTTAGGTTTAGCGATCTCCAAAAAACTTGTTGATCTTATGAAAGGGAGCATTGGAGTTAAAAGTGATGCAGGTAAAGGCGCAACATTTTATTTTGAAATTCCTCTCATACTGCCATCACACACAAACATAGATAAAAAAATAACCGAAGATAAAGAACTTTCTCCACCTCAAAAAACTCAGTCTTATAAAAATGTCTCTTCTTTGAAAACTCCGTCAAAAGGAGCTTCCGTTCTTGTTGCTGAGGATGATCCCGTAAATCAAATAGTTATGCTCGAACACCTCAAGCGATTTAACATAACTGCAGATATTGTTGATAATGGAAAAAAAGCTCTCATAGCGGCTCAAAAAAATGAATACAAAATTATTCTTATGGATTGCCAAATGCCTGAAATGAATGGATTTGAGGCAAGCCAAGAAATTCACAAGAT
>JBAXJW010000068.1:0-7348 GCA_037137635.1 bacterium
ATTTTGGTCTGAGTGGGGCTTCCCCGTTCCCCCTGTAAGCAGAGGAACTTTTACCAATATCGACTTAGCCGAAAGCCTTCAGGAAAAAAAAGCGTCAAATGCCACTGAAAACTCTCCCGCAACACCCATTAAGCCCCTCAACGAAAATGAAGAAAAAATGGCCTCCTACCTAAAACTCAGTCTTGGCCTCGATAAAAAGACAGAGGTAACTCCGCTCTCAAGTGAAGGATTAAAACGCGGGAAATTTAAACTCAAAACAGGTGAGGTTTACGAAATATTTTCATCTCCCATCAACTGCAAAGCTCTTGTTGCGAAAGAATCTCTTGTGCCTCTCTTTGGAAAACTTACATGCCTTCAAAAACAATCCAGCACATGGGTGAGCTTTCTCACTCAAGAAAACACTCTTTTAGAGGATCAATGGGCATTAGAAAGTCAAAAAAGATGTCAAAGATGGATCAGGCCTCTTTCAGACACCCTTCATAAAGGACATAACAAAGAGATACAGAAAGCAGCTCTTTCGAAATCATGGAGCCTCTATCCTCGATTGAGAGCAAGAGTTATTCGCGAGGCAGATCGTTTTGAATCTGCCTTTCGAAAAAGTTTAGAATAAACTTATTCTGCTCTTTGAATGCGACCAAAGTCTCGACTGCGTATTTCACGCTTCTCTTGAACCTTGATCGAAAACCTTGCCCATGGAACAACATGAAGACGCTCAAAGCCGATAGGCTCTTCGGTCTCTTCACAAATGCCATAGCAACCCTCTTTCATTTTCAAAAGCGCCCGATCAATGAGTTGCAAGCGAGATTTCAAAAAATCAAGCTCTTGCAAGTTTGCATTACTGAGTCGCTGTTTCTCTGCAACCTCTGCATCATCTCCTTGCATTGTATTCTCAAGCACATTCGCATGATTGATCACTGATTGAGTTTTAAGTTCCACTGAACGAGTCAGCTCTTCCCTAATCTCAGTCAATTTCAATTTGAGTTGCTTAAGTTGAGCAAGTGATAGCTCAGAAGCACTACTACGAGCGACAGACTCGTTTTTTTGTTGGTTCAATGAAGTTTCTATTTTGGCAACTGTTTGCCAACGGCTATTTGCCTTCTTAGTTGTCTGAAGTGATTTTTTCACAAAATCCCCCTCCCTTTTCTGGAGCACTCTCTCGCAAAAAAGATACAAAGATCTTTGTTTGGTGGAACCTAAAGCTTTGCTCTAGATCATCACCACCCTCTATATTTATTAAGTCACACCCCTTATGTGACTTAAAGCCTAGAGAGGTTTAGCGAGACTTACTCCTCATTCCCCTTGTATTCTGTAAAACAAAAAGCCTCTCACCAAGCAAACAAGGGGGCTTAAAAAAAACGCTATCATCGACTCAGTGCCCCTTTCCTCAAGCTATTGATTTACTATGATTTTTCATCCGCAATGGAAATACGAACACCCCAACTTCCGCTGAAAGAGACTCTGCTCTATTGGGCCAATCAAATTAAAGAGAGGCGTTGGACCTATCTTTTAGGGATAGCGGCCGTTGCCGGAACAAACCTTGTCGACGTCAGCATTCCCAAACTTTTAGGGATGAACATCGACGCTCTCGAAAAGGAGCATATTTTTTATCCAAAACTCATTGTCGCCTTAGTTCTTATCTATATTTTGCAATTTGCATGTCGCTTTACGTGGCGAAGAACATTGGCCCTTCAAAGCTTTCAATGCTCTGCGAACTTTAAATCAACTCTTTGGAATCGGGCACGTTTTTTTCCCTTGTCTGTTTTTCACAAAAAATTTACTCGCGGCGAACTCATCAATTTAGGGACAGGTGACATTGCGAACGCACAAAATGCTTTTGGCTTTCACTTTGTGGCCACAACGGACTTTCTTTTTCTTTTCTCTCTCGCAACAATTGCAATGTTCATGATCAACGTGAAACTCACATTGATCTCCCTCGTCCTCTTTCCTATAATTCCGATTCTTGTTTATTTTATTTGTGAGAAAGAATCTAAACTCTACGAAGAATCTCAAAACTCTCTCTCTAAATTAAACGACACTGTTGATTCGATTGTGGGCTCCGCAAAACTTATGAAACTACGCCCCCACGCTCCCCTCTGGAATAATCAGCTTAAAAAAGCCGCTCTTCATTACCAAGATCAAAGAGCCACTCTTCTAAAAACGGAAGCTCAATACTTCCCTGCTTCCGCTCTTCCACCCGCTTTATCCGTTATCTTTTTTCTCGTATTCGGCATTCAAGCTTATAAAGAGGGAAGCCTTACGACCGGACAACTTGTCGCATTCCATTCTTATCTTTTTATGATTGCAGATCCGCTCTCCGAGCTGGGCTGGATTGTAAGCGACTGGCAAAAATCTCTCACAAGCGTTCAGCGACTTCTTGCCGTATTTGCCGAACCTCAAGACCCTATTTTTAAAGCAAAAAAACTACCTGAGAAAACTCTTCTGCCTCTTGAAATTACAAATCTAAAATTTAGCTATGACTCAAAAAACACCATTCTCTCTATACCCGAACTTCACCTCAGACCTCGTGAAAGATTGGGAATCTGCGGAAAAGTTGGAAGTGGAAAATCAACTCTTGGGAAAATCGTTGCAGGACTTGAAGCCAATTACACAGGAAGCGTGAAAGTTCTCGGAACAGAAGTCAGAGACTTTCAAAATACAGAGCTTCGTAAAAAAGTTCTTCTTGTGGATCAAAATCCCTTTCTATTTGGAAGCAGCGTTCGAGAAAATCTTTCATTGAATCATGAATTTTCAGATGAAGAAATTTGGCACTGGCTTGAAGTCGTAGACCTTGTGGATGATTTTAAAAAAATTCCAGACGGTCTTAAAGCGCATTTAGGAGAATGGGGAATCAATCTTTCTGGCGGCCAAAGACAAAGACTCACTCTTGCCCGAACTCTTTGCCGAAAGCCTGAGCTTCTTATTTTAGATGATGCTTTGAGTGCTGTAGATGTGATGACAGAAGCCAAAATCATCAAAAACCTTGAACTCAACCTCAAAGACTTAAGCGTTCTTTTGATTTCACATAGACCCTCTTCACTTCAGCTTTGCCACAGGCAGTGCTACATCGAAAATCATTTTCTAGGAGAAGCT
Organism: bacterium; assembly: GCA_037137635.1. Classification (GTDB taxonomy): domain Bacteria; phylum Bdellovibrionota; class UBA2428; order UBA2428; family UBA2428; genus CANIGN01. The sequence goes on from JBAXJW010000068.1 coordinate 3,091, forward strand.
CATGTCTGAATTTATTCAAAAAGACACGATCAAAAAAGAAGCTTCCGTTGTTGAAACTTTTTCTTTCCTTTGGACATTTACCAAAGGCCATCGCCTTCGTTTTTCTATGTTTTGCGCTGTTCTTTTTGGTGGGGGCATGCTGGGAGCTTTAGCAAAAGCTCGTTTCGGAAATTTAATTCAAAAACTTATTACACCTTCAAGCACTTTAACGTTTCAGGATTCCTTTTTAATTGCTGCTTTTGAAATTCTTGCAATCATTTTGATCTTCATCGGAACAAAAGGACTCTCAAACACCGCACTTCATGCAATCTTTAATTTAAGAGAACATCTCTTTCAGCACATGAAACAACTTCCCCTCTCCTATTACGACCGAGAACCTGCAGGAAGAATCGTCACTCGACTCACTCACGACGTAGACACTTTAGAATCTTTTTACAGCGGAACTCTTGCGCGACTCATTCGAGTTTTCTTAACAGCTACCACCGTTATCATTGTCATGCTCCAAGTGACATGGTGGCTAGGAGCCATTGCAGCCCTTCTCACTCTCCCGAGTATTCTTTTAGTTTGGTCCTTTCGAAAATACTCTTATGATCTTTATCGAAAATACTCCCGTACAAATAGCGCTATTACGGCACGTCTTGCGGAGTATCTAAATGGAATGTCTGTGATTCGATGTTTTGGATTAGAAGAATGGTCCCAAAAAAAATACGAAGAAAGAGTCAAAGACTTTGCGAAGGCTTCTTCTGAGATCAACTGGTTTAACTCATGGATGCGTGCTGGAACACTTTTCCTCACACATCTTCCCACAATTTTTCTTTTCTCAATCGGAAGTCTTTTATTTATTAAACAAGCTCTTCCATTAGGCATTCTGATTACCTACATAAGACTCTCAGATAACCTCGCACGTCCAGCAGGTGCCTTGATGATGGAGATTCACCAAATACAAACCGCCATGTCGAGCACAGAGCGTTTAACAACTTTTCTCTCCGAAGAAAAAGAAACATTTGAAGCCATTCCTTCTGCTTACGAAAAAATCAAAGGCCACATTCAATTTAGTCATGTCTCAATGAAATACAGCTCCGCTCTTCCGTGGATTCTCAAAGATTTCAATCTCAACGTAAAAGCAGGAGAGAAAATTGGAATCATGGGAAGAACCGGAAGCGGAAAAAGTACTCTTATCTCACTCATCACAAGACTTTACCCCTACCAAGAAGGAAAACTCTTGATCGATCATGTCCCGATTGAAAACTATGATTTAGGTTTTTTGAGATCTCAAATTGCATTTGTTTCACAAAGTACGTTTCTCATGCCCGGAACCATTCGAGACAACCTCACTCTTGGAAATAGCTTTGAAGATAAAGAGATAGAATTCGCCTGCAAGCAGACCGGCCTCTTTGAGTTACTTCTTTCAAACAATAGAAATCTTGATTCCTTTGTGCAATCTCAAGGAAGTAACTTTAGCCAAGGAGAAGCACAACTCTTCGCTCTCACTCGAGCTCTTTTACAAAATCCTTCTATTATGGTTCTCGATGAAGCGACTGCAAATTTAGATTCAGCTCTTGAAGAAAAGGTTCAAAATGCAATTGAGAGAGTGAGCGAAGGAAGAACAAGTCTTTTTATTGCACACAGGCTCAGCACTCTTACTCGATGTGAGAGAGTTCTTATTTTGCAAGATGGAAAACTCGTGAAAGAAGTAAAGGGCAGTGAACTTTTGACTCCCTCTGCAGAAATTCTAGCTCACCTAGAAAGCAGCGAGTCCGATACATTGCTCACTTCCGAAGACACTGTTAGAAGCTAAAAACCATATATGAACGCCATGATTTTTGTCGCAGCACTGGGATATTTTGTAGACGTTTACGACCTCATACTTTTTTCGATCGTTCGTGTTCGTAGCCTCCAAGATATCGGCCAAAGCGGAACACAACTTCTTGATAACGGACTTCTAATTTTAAATCTTCAAATGATCGGAATGTTGATTGGTGGAATCCTTTGGGGAGTCTTGGGTGACAAAAAAGGAAGACTCTCCGTACTCTTTGGCTCCATTCTTTTGTATTCGCTTGCAAACATTGCCAATGGATTTGTAAATTCTGTAGAGCTTTACGCGATTTTACGTTTTATTGCAGGGATTGGGCTCGCTGGTGAATTAGGAGCAGGAATTACGCTTGTCTCAGAAGGCTTACCCAAAGAAAAACGTGGCTTTGGAACAACCATTGTTGCAACCGTGGGAGTCACTGGAGCTATTGCAGCCGCGCTTGTTTCAAATCTTTTTCACTGGAGAGATTGCTACTTTATAGGAGGTGGCTTGGGTCTTTTACTTTTACTTCTTCGCATTTCCGTTCGCGAATCCTCCATGTTTCAAAAAACCCGATCCCAATCGAAAGTTGCACATGGAAGTTTTTTCATGCTCTTTAACAACAAACCTCGTTTTAAAAAATATTTGAACTGCCTTCTTGGCGGACTCCCCATTTGGGGCGTTCTGGGAATCCTTGTCACTTTTGCACCCGAGCTCGCTAAATTTAAAGGTATCAGTGACACAGTTGAAGCAAGCCAAACGGTTCTCTACTCCTATATCGGAATGGTCATTGGAGATTTAGGCTCGGGTCTCTTGAGCCAAATTCTAAAAAGTCGCAAAAAAGTTTTGCTTATTTTTCAAAGTCTTACATTACTGACAGCTATTTTATATTTAAAATATCCTATCTCAAGCGCCCATGAGCTTTATATACTTTGCATTCCACTAGGAATTGCAATTGGTTACTGGGCTGTGTTTGTCACAAGTGCGTCTGAACAATTCGGAACAAATCTCAGATCAACCGTCACAACGACAACACCAAACTTTGCGAGAGGTATGATTACACCCCTCAGCATTTACTTTACTTTTCTTAAAAGCAATATGGGATTTGACATTGTGAACTCTGCTCTCATCATGATTAGCACTGCAAGTTGCCTCGCACTTTACGGGACAAGTAAACTTAAAGAAAGTTTTTCAAACGATTTGGACTTTGTAGAACTATAAAACTGTAGAACTTTAAAATTAGTTAGCTTCTTTTAACAATTCAACTTTAAGTTCTTCACTCACTGGCTTTGCACCCAACCAAATGCCCGCTAAAGATTTTGCCAAAGATTTTTGCTTTGATTCAAAAACAACCGCACTCGTTTGTTCGTTTGCTTTTTCATGAAACTCAACATGCAAAGGAATCGAATCATTGAAGGTTATTTCTAAAACTGAATCACGATCAATCTTTAAAGCAGAAGACCATTTGATAAACTTTTGTCTTTCTAATTCTTCTAATTTATTTTCAGAAGGAATTTTAGAGAACCCTTCACTAAAGGCAGCAGATACTTTTTTACCCCCAATCCCACGTAAAAAACTTAATTTAAACTTAAAGGACTTAGAGTTGGCTTCAAACACAGACGCCCAATCTGTAGCTTTCGCGTTTTTTCCAAAAAAACATATGTAGTAAATTTTTACCAAACCACCAATTGCTTTGCGGTATCCGCAAGACCCAGGAAAATAGCCTTCTCCTTGAGGAACGACGAGAGCTCCTCCTTCCGGAATATTTGTATCCTTTTTCTTATCGCCCGTTTTATCTTTAAGATCAGTCTGAGTAACTTCAGTCTTAGGACTCTTATCAGATTTTTTTACCTGTCCAGCAAAACTCAAAAAAGAAGTGAAAGCTAAACTCATGATGCAAAAGCGAAAATACATAGTCTTCATATCCATAGATTAGACTTGCTCCCAAAAATAGCCAAGACAAGCAAAGCAAAAAACCATAGAATTCAGACAAATGGCTAAAAACTACCTCAGCCCTAGTGCTTTTGATGCCATGAAGGCGGAACTGAGGGGCTTACTCGAAAAAGAACGTCCCCAGGTTGTAGAACAAGTGAGTGCTGCAGCCGCTCTAGGTGACCGTTCTGAGAACGCAGAATACCTTTACGGCAAGAAACGCCTCAGAGAAATTGATCGACGTGTTCGCTTTTTGCAAAGTCGCCTTGCTGATGTCGAAGTGATAGCAGAAAACGACTTAAGCAATCACGAGGTACGCTTTGGTACTTGGGTCAAAGTCCAATCATCTCTGGGTAGCGAAAAAACATTTCAACTCGTTGGTCCCGACGAGTTCGATACTTCAGGAGAAAAAATCACTCTTCAATCTCCCTTAGGCCGCTCTATTTTAGGAAAAAAGTTAGGTGAGAGCGTAATAATTCAAAGCCCTAAAGGTGAAATCACATATACGATCCTGGCTTTATCTCGAACGAAACC
>JBAXJW010000069.1:0-7278 GCA_037137635.1 bacterium
TAAGGAGTGAGAATGAGTTCATTTGAAGTATCCCAGTTTTTTAAATCTTTTGTGAATTCAGCAAGTGCTGATTCAGAAAGAAAAGGCATATCGCCTTGAATGTTGATCACTGCCTGAAGAGATGAGTAAGAAATATTGTTTTTTTGTGCATACTGAAGAGCTGCTGCATAGACGCGATCTGTTCCAGAAGGAAGCTCGGGATCGGTCATGATAATGTTTTCAGCTTTTAAACATTTCAAGATTAAGTCTCGAGTTTGTGGATCATCAACGGCTGCGAGAACTTCTATGCCATCAAAAGATTTTAAAGAATTGATAACTTTTGAGGTCACAGAAACGCAAAGTTCTGTTCCTTGGATTTTTTTATAAATCTTTTCAGGAATACGAGCAGATTGTTTGCGAAAGGGAATGATTGCTAAAATTTTCATATTAAATCGTGAATTCTGACAAAGCCGACTAGAACTCCGTTTTGATCAACAACGGGAGCAGCTGTGATTTGTTTGTCTTTTCTTTCAAGCGTTGCAAGTGCCTCGTTAACGATAATGTCGGGTCTAATAGTTGTGGGATTTTTGATAAGAAGTTTTTCGATAGGGCTTTGAGCTGAGACTCCTTGAGCGAGAGCTCTTCTGATATCTCCATCGACAACGATTCCTTTAAGTTTCTTATCTTGATCGACCACACAAAATGCACCCACAGGTTTTTGGCTCATGAGTTCTGCACATTGTTGAAGAGTTTCTGTTCCTTGGCCGAGAGGAATTTTTTCAAGAGAAAGCATGACTTCGTGAACTTCACGGAGAAGTCTTTTTCCTAGTGAGCCACCTGGGTGATAGCCCGCAAATCTTTCGGGATTGAATCCATCAGTTTTTGCAAAAGTTGCAACCAAAGCATCGCCTAATGCCAGAGCAAGTGTCGTGCTCGCAGTGGGAAGCAAGTTAATGGGACAAGCTTCGCGTTCAACAGATGCATCAAGGATGCAATCTGAAACGAGTCCAATGGGAGAGTTCTTATTTCCAATAATCGAAATAAGTTTTGATTTGGCTTTTAAAAAAGGAAGAAGAGCGACGATTTCAGGAGTGCTTCCACTTTTTGAAATAAGGACGCAAACGTCCCCTTCGCTAATGATGCCTAAATCGCCATGAATGGCTTCTGCGGGGTGAACAAAAAGGGCGGTCACACCTGTACTCATAAAAGAAGCTGCGATTTTGGCCGCAACATAATGAGATTTTCCCATTCCCATAAGAATGAGTTTTTTATTTTTTTGAGCACAGTCTTGAATGATTTCAAGTGCTTGATCGAATTCTGTTCCTAAACGATCAGCCGCGGACAGAATAGCTTCTGCCTCAACTCTTAGAAGCTCTTGGGCTTCAAGAGTTTTTGATTTCCCGGCTATTTTTTGAGCTTTTGTTTCAATTTCTCTTTCAACTTCCAAATTTACATCTAAACTCATTGATAAAATCTGCCTCCGTTGGCAGATAATTGTTTTAATGCATCTGTGGGTTTAAAGCGAGGACCATGTGAAGCTGCAAGCCTTTCGAGCTCTCGGGTGATCTTTTCAAGGCCAATAGAGTCCGCATAACGGCATAAGCCCCCTTTAAAAGGAGGGAATCCGATTCCAAAGATCATACCCAAGTCGATTTTTTCAGCACTTGCCACAATCTTTTCTTCTAAGACGACAGCCGCTTCATTGATCATTGGAAAGACCATACGCTGAGCAAGAGCTTCACCGGAAAGCAATACCTTTTGTCCGTTGAGGGAATGGCCCACAATTTTTTCTAAGCCCGCACGGTCCATTTCAACGCGTTTGTTATTTTCCCACTTATAGAAGCCAAGGCCTGATTTTTTGCCGTAGCGTTTTTGAGCGCCTTGTACATCGCCAGAAATTTTGTTGATGATAGCTGGAGCGACAAATCTTTCGCCCAGTGCTTTTTCAAAAATAGGACAGATTTTAGAAACAACATCGAGTCCCACTTCATCCAAGAGCTCGTAAGGACCCATGGGCATTCCCCATTTTTTGATTTCACGATCAACTTTTTCAAGGTCTGCACCATCTTCGATCAAATATCCCGCTTCCAACATGAAAGGGACAAGTAAGCGATTGACCAAAAATCCAGGGCCATCTTTTGTAACGAGCGGAGTTTTTCCGATGCTTTTCACGTAAGCAACCGCTTTTGCAGTGTACTCAGGTAAGGTTTTTTCACTCACAACCACTTCCACAAGAGGCATTTTGTCAACGGGGTTAAAGAAGTGAAGTCCCAAAAATCTTTCTTTATTTTTCAGATCAGAAGAGATTTCTGAAAGTTGTAAACTAGAAGTGTTGGTTGCTAAAATACATTGAGGGCTCACAACGTTTTCAAGTTCTGCAAAAACGTTTTTCTTCACTTTGAGATCTTCCACGACAGCTTCAATCACAAGATCAAGACCTTTGAATCCAGAGTAATCTGTTTGGCCTCTTAAGTTTCTGAATTTGTCATCTCTTTGAAGAGCGGTGTCTTTTTTACGATCGACTGCTTTTTGAAAAATTTTTCGAGCATGCGCAAGACCTTTGCCTACTGCTTGGAAGTTCACATCTTTGAGTTGAGCCTTCATACCACGAGCTGCACTTGTCGCTGCAATGCCAGCGCCCATAACTCCTGCTCCTAGAACAGCAAGTTGTTGCACAGGATTTATCTTCAGTAATTCTTCAGAGCTTAAACTTGTTCCGCTTTCTTTCTTCACGGCTTCCGTCATAAAAAAGATACGGATTAAATTTTTTGAAATATCGCTGATCGCAAGATCTCCAAAAAGTTCGCGTTCTTTTTTCATCCAATCCGCGCGGCTTTTGCCCCAGCAACTTTCAATGACTTCGAGAGCTTTCAGCGGAGCGGGGTAATGTCCACGAGTTGTTTTCAAAACGGTTTCTTTTGTCTTTTTAAAGACAACTGTTCTTCCCACAAGATTTGAGCTCAGTAATTTATTCACAAAAGAACTTTTTTGCGGCTCAGGATTTTTTCTTTTCTTTGTTTGAGCGCGTGCAAACTCTACAGCTTTGAGCGCGAACAATCCCTCAGAGATTACTTGATCGACAAGGCCTACTTTTGCTGCTTTTTTTGCATTCAGAGATTTTCCACTCAAAATCATATCGAGTGAAGTGGGAAGATCTACAATCCGAGGAAGGCGGTAAGTTCCACCCCAACCTGGAAAAATTCCAAGTTTGACTTCGGGAAGTCCCATTTGTGTTTTGTCACAATCAGAAGCAACTCGATAGTCACATGAGAGAATGAACTCTGTTCCCCCACCCATGCAAGGACCTTCGATCGCTGCAATCGTTGGAAGAGGAAAGTCTTCGAGACGAGAAAAAACTTTTTGCCCGAATTCACTTGCGAAAACGGCTTCATCGCGAGTTGTAAGGCTTTGAATGACTTTGATGTCTGCGCCCACAATAAAAGATTTAGCTTTTGCAGATCTAAAAAGAACTGAACTCAAAGTGCCTTTATTGCCTTCAAGTTTTGCGAGAACTTCATCAAGTTCTTTGAGAGAAGATTCAGACCATTTATTGATTTTCTCTCCTTGAAGATCAAAATCAACTATCGCAAGAGAATCTTGCAGAGTCACACGAAAAGCTTTTCCATTAAAAAATTCTGACATTTTTTGGTCCTTTACCTTAAACTGCTGAGATTGAGAGAGCTCCACCTTGACCTCCTCCTATACATAGTGAAATGAGCGATCGTTTTTTATTTTTTTGTTTTAATTCACGCATAGCTGTAAGGACTAAGCGTGATCCTGTGGCACCCACAGGATGTCCGAGCGCGATGGCGCCTCCATTTACGTTTAAAAGTTCTTGGCTTAAGTGACCGAGCTTTGCAGTTTGGAAATGTTCTTTGCAGAAAGCATCAGAATCCATTGCCATCATACAAGAAATCACTTGAGCAGCGAAAGCTTCGTTCAATTCAAAACGATCGAAGTCAGCGAGCTTCTCGCCTGTTTTTTGAAAAAGCTTGTGAGTCGCAAATACAGGACCCAATCCCATACGCTTTGGATCACATCCCGCAAAAGCATATCCATTGATTTGAGCTTGAGCTTTGAGAGCGCCGCCTAGTTTTTTTAATCCTTCTTCAGAACACACGAGAACCATCGCCGCTCCGTCAGTGATTGGTGAGCTATTACCAGCGGTAATACTTCCGAATTTCTTATCAAAGAAGGGTTTCAGTTTTTGGAGAGCTTCCATAGTTTGGTTGGCTCTTGGTCCAACGTCCGCTTCGACGACTGTTTGTGGATCATGTGGAAGAACAACAGGTGCGATCTCGTCTTTGTAAAAGCCTTCACTCGCAGCTTTTGCTGTTTTGTGGTGACTTGCGAGTGCAAATTCATCTTGAATTCCACGACTTATCTGAAATTCTTTGGCCAAAACTTCTGCGGTTTCTCCCATGTTAATGCCGCAAAAAGGATCTGTGAGTCCTTCCATCAAAGCTACGCGTGGTTTGATAAATTCCTGGACGGGAATTTGAGAAAAAGCTTTGACTTTGTCACCTAAGGACCTTGAACGATTTAAGTTTTCAAAAAAAGACTGTGCCTTTTGATTGTACATCAAAGGCATGTTGGACATAGATTCTGTCCCGCCCGCGACGATGATGTCTGCTACTCCTGCCTCAATTTTGAGGGTTGCTTGAGCAATGGACTCAAGCCCTGAGGCACAGTTTCTGTGCACGCTATAAGCAGAGATGCTCTGATCGAGTCCGCTTCTGAGAGCAATCACGCGAGCAATATTTGCGGTATCTGCGGGCGTTCCAGTGTTCCCCACGATGACCTCATCTATAAGTAAATTCCAGTCCTTAAGAGGAATCCCTGTTCGAATAAGCATTTCAGAAAGAGCAATCCTGCCCAATTCAGCCGCATGAACTTTAGCGAGAGCTGTTCCTGCTTTGCAAAAGGGAGTTCGGATGCCGGTGACGAGAAAGGCTTTGCGTGACATATACTCGAGGTTACTTTATAAAATTATATCTACAAAGGGCTCTACCGCGGTCTGTTAAGGTCTAAGTTTGTAATATTCCTACCTGAATTCTTGACTCCCTACGTCCTTTGGTAGATAAGAATGCGAATACTATTTTATGACAAAAGCGAGTGATAAGAAAACAGTCTCTTCAGCATCTAAAAAAGGTGCGTCTAAAGCAGCTCCCTCAAAAGCACATAAACGTGCTGCAAAAGTGGTGAAAAAAGCTGTGAAATCCGCTTCAAAAATTAAAGTTCGTGGCGGTGAAGAGAAAAAAAGCAAAGTAAAAACAGGTGCAGCAAGCCGTAAGAAATTCAAAGCAGTGGGACATGCTCCTCAATCTGCAAGAATTACAGCTCCTAAAGGTCCTTTCAAAAAGATCTCTGGAAAAACATTATTTGCTCCTGCTGATAACGAAGATAGAGCATGGCTCTTGATCGATGGCGCTGGACAAACAGTGGGTCGATTAGCTTCTGAAATTGCAAACTTGCTTCGTGGAAAACACAAGCCAAGTTTCACTCCTCATGCAGATGCAGGAGATTTTGTTGTTGTGATCAATGCTGAAAAAGTAAAATTCACAAGCAATAAAGAAGAAGACAAACATTATTACAATCACAGTGGTTGGATTGGCGGAATGAAAATTACAACTCCCGCTAAATTACGTAACACACATGCTGAATTAATTTTAGAAAGCGCAGTCAAGGGGATGATCTCTCGCACTCCACTCGGTCGCGACTTCATGAAAAAACTTAAAATATATCGCGGTTCTGAGCACCCTCATAAGGCTCAAAACCCTGTTGTTTGGCAACCTAAGTCTGTCAGACAATACTAAGGAGTGGTGAAATGGCTGAAAAGATCAAATTCATAACTGCAACTGGACGCAAAAAATCTTCAGTGGCACGTGTTCGTTTAAAACCCGGTCAAGGCACTTTTGTGATCAATGGCCGTAAATTTGAAGAGTATTTTGCTCGTCCTGTTTTAAGGCTCATCATCAACCAACCTCTTGAGCATATCGGTATGCTTCAGAAGTTTGATGTTTACGCTAACTGCTCAGGCGGAGGACACTCTGGTCAAGCAGGAGCTTTGAGACACGGTATCTCTAGAGCTTTGATTGAGTTTGATACTACGTTGAGACCTTCCCTTAAATCAGGTGGGTTCTTAACTCGTGACTCTCGTTCGAAAGAACGTAAGAAATACGGTCAGCACGGTGCACGTCGCGGATGTCAGTTCTCTAAACGTTAATCGTTATTTACGCTTAGCTTATATAAAGCGCTTGAGGTTGAAATATACCTCAGGCGCTTTTTCTTTTTTGATAAAATTTTTTTTGGATCTTCGTCAACGAAGCGCTATTGATTCTTCGATTCTCCATGATTTATTGACAGCTGATTTCTACTGGTTACTGTTGATGATTGGTAGAGTTTTCAGATGGAGCTTCAAGGACAAATCATTCCAAGCATTGGTATCTTGGTCTCAACGCTTTTCTTTTTTTCTCTTGAAAGATTTCGACCGGGGCGCGAATTACCCAACACTAAGACATGGTATAGCCGAGCCATATTCATGAACCTGATTCAACTTCTCATGATTGGTATTGCAGGGGTTACTTGGAACAAATATTTCAGGAGTCATACCATTTTCCATTTTGGTGCCTGGAGCAATCCAGCACTGGAAGGATTTTTTTATTGGTTTATAGGAACATTTATTTTCTATTGGTGGCATCGAGTAAGGCACCTAAAATATTTTTGGCAAATTTTTCATCAAATTCATCATAGTCCTAGCAGGATTGAAGTTCTCACCTCATTTTATAAACACCCAATAGAAATTGCAGCTGACTCAATTCTTATTGGATTTATTATGTACACAGTTTTTGGTGGTACTGGAGAAGCCGGCGCTTGGTATGCATTTTATGCTGCTACAGGCGAGTACTTTTACCATTCCAACATTAAGACGCCTCATTGGCTTGGTTACTTTATTCAGAGACCTGAACATCACTCTATTCATCACCAGCTGGGTGTTCACAGCTACAATTTTGCAGACCTACCTATTTGGGATCGAATGTTTGGCACTTTTAAAGATACTCATAAATTTGCACCTCATTGCGGATTTCCAAGAGACAATGAACAAAAAATGAAGGACATGTTTCTTTTTCGCGACGTTTATAACCGGTAAGTAAATCCCCGTCTTCAAGCTGTCTTATCACTTTTCTTTCTGGTTTTAGTGTCCGTGAGATGCACAGTCATTTTGGTCGTTAGACTTTACCCCAAGCAGCTGAGCTAAGGATTTTTTTTACGTATAGCTTCTAGGACTTTTTCTAATTT
>JBAXJW010000070.1:0-7259 GCA_037137635.1 bacterium
GCTCCTTCGCATTTTCTTGTGATACCGCGTAAAGTGATTCCAAAGCTATCTCAAGCAAGTCAGCAGGATAAAGAACTCTTGGGGCATCTACTCCTCTCTTGCACAGAAATTGCAAAAAAGCTGGGTCTTGATGAGGAAGGTTTCCGAGTTGTGATCAATAACGGTGAAATGGCTGGCCAAACAGTTTTTCATTTGCATTTGCATGTGCTGGGAGGTCGACCTCTTTCGTGGCCTCCTGGCTAATGCTATTTTTGCATTATGAACAAAGTTCTTAATCTTTTGGGGATCTCTTTTTCTTTGATTCTTGTGCTTTTGTTAATCCTTCCTTTTTTCTTTAAGGTAGATGATTTAAGACCTGAAATTGAAAAAAAAGCAGGCGAAGCTCTTCATGCGAAGCTTCACTTAGGCAGGTTAGGTCTTAAGCTTTTTCCGAGTTTATCCATATTCGCAGATGATGTGTCTGTGACTTCTCTTGATAAGCGCTTTCCCGAGACCTTTCTCAAGGGAAATTCTTTCCGTATGGAGATTCCTTTTTTGTCTCTTATCGGCGCTCCTCGAGTTGTGGTCAAAATAAATCGCCCCGAAGTTTTTATTGTAAAAAAAAATCAGATTTTTAACTTCGAATCTTTTTTAACTTCTTCTGAAAAAAAAGCTGAAATCTCTCAAGATTCAAAAACATCTTCTCCTTTTCTTTTGAAGAAGATTCAAAATGCAAGTTTGAATCTTGAAATGACTGAAGCCAAAGTCACTTATCAAAATGGAGATGAGAAAGCGGATATTTTTTTAAAAGAACTTTCACTCAAAAACTTAAGTATTCTTGCACCTGTTGAAATTCTTTTAGCCTCAGATCTTCATTATTCAAAAGATTCTATGGAGCTCAAGGGTCCTTTTGATTTTCGAGGAGAAGTCATAGTGACTCCTCATGGTGAAAGCTTGAATGCAAAGTTTAAACTTAATGGAAATTTTTCAGATATGAAGATGAAGCTCTCTTCTGGCTTTGAGAAAGCTGAAAGAGTTCCCTTGAAGTTGTCTTTTGAGGGGGGTTTTAAAGGGTCTGATTCTTCCTTGGAAGTGAATCCCATTCATTTTACTTTGGATAAAAGTGATTTAAAGCTAAATGTAAAAGTTTTAGGTTTTCAGAATCCACAAGTTAAAGTGTATGTTCAATCCAAGTCGTTGGATCTTTCTTCTTTTATGAAAAAAAACGCCTCGAATTCTTCAGGGGGTATTTCAAAAAATGCTTCATCTGAAGCACTTGATGAAAGTTTAACTTCTATGGCCCCCGCTGTTGAGAGTCTTGGAAAAAACCCTCTTTTTCAAAAGATGAAACTCGATATGTCTCTTAATGTTTCCTCTTTGAAAACTCCCATGAGCGATATTTCTAATTTTCGGTTTTTAGGAAATCTTGCCTCAGGAAATTTCAAAATTACTCAAGCCTCTCTTGAAGGCTATGGAGGAAAGTTAAACCTTTCGGGTTTTACGCAGATCAACTCTCAAGTTCCAGCTTTTAACTATGGTCTTAAGATTCAAAATATTGATTTGGAAAAGTTAATAACTGCGCATGCACCTGCTTGGAAGGGCCAGTTGGGAGGGCGTTTTGTTGCAGATGCACAGGTTTCTGGGCTTGGCCTTCGAAAAGATCAATTATCAAAAAATTTAAAGGGATCGATAGAGGGAGAGATCTTTAAGGGAAATACGAGTCTTCAGCTATCTAAAGTTATTTCAACTCTCATGAAGCAACTTCCTCAAAAGCCTGACCTTAAGGGAAGTGCCAGTGAAAATCAGCTTAAGGGAAAATTTAAAACTCTCAAACTTGAAAGTCAGATAGCGGGAAGAAAAATAAATTTTAAAAATTTAGAAATCGCCTATGAAGCTGATCAGTTTAATTTAGGAGAGATGGAGTTTAAGGCTGAGGGCGCTCTTAGTTTTGATAAGCAATTGGATATTCGGGGAAATGTTTTTTTATCTCCACAAATTATTAAATGGCCTGAGGCGATTGGGAAAAGTGGAAAGATTGAGATTCCCGTAGCTCTTTCTGGTCAAATGGATGAGGCTCGTGCGGATGTAGGTTATACGATTTCGAAAATGGGATCTCGTGTTGTGAAAAAGACTCTTGAAAAAGAACTTACCAAAGGAATCCAAAATTTATTGAAGGGTCAAAAACCAGGGGACCTTTTAAAGAGTATATTTAAATAATGAAAGATAAGTCACTTTTAACATCAGCCCCCATTTGGAGAAGAGTTGTAGCTTTAACTATTGATTGGTTGTTGATTTCTTTAATTTCAAATTTTGTACTTATTCCATCAATTATGATTTTAGGTGTTGTTTTGGGGGTTTCAGTTTTCTCGATGATGTCGCTTGATGGGTTACAGGATAACTTGCTTTTAATGGCTCCCATTCAAATCCTTTCTTTGCTGAGTGCTTTGTTATTCATTTTGTTAATTTGTTTAATTATTTGGCATCTTTATTTTATTCTTTTTGAATATAAATTTAACTGGACCCTGGGTAAGAAACTACTTGGTTTAAAGGTTGTTTCTTTAAATTCGGATACCCTTAGCTATAAGCAATGTTTGATAAGAGAGGTTTTCCGTTGTTACTCAGACGTTCCTCTTATTTTCCCCGGTATTGTGACCATGATTATGTCTAAAAGGGGTCAGCGTTTGGGTGACATTTTGACAGAGACGATGGTAATTAAGGTTGATGGCTAGATTAGTTCTCGTTCGACATGGGCAGTCTGAATATAATTTAAAAAATCTTTTTACAGGATGGGTGGATGCTGCTTTGACTCCTCAAGGTGAAGAAGAAGCAAAAAAAAGCGCTGTGATTTTAAAAGAAAAAAACTTTATCCCCCAAATTGCTTTTACTTCTGATCTTCAGAGAGCTCAAAAAACTCTTCAAATTATTTTAGATGAAATTAAAGTAAGCTCTTTACCGATTCATAAAGACAAAGCTTTAAATGAGCGAGATTATGGAGAGCTGAGCGGAAAGAATAAAGCCCAAACTGCTGAAGAGTTTGGAGAAGAGCAAGTTAAAATTTGGAGAAGAAGTTTTGATGTACGTCCTCCTGGCGGAGAAAGCCTTAAAGATACTGCTGCAAGAACTTTGCCTTATTTTCAATCAAAAATTTTGCCCGAAGTAAAAGCTGGAAAAGATGTTCTTGTTGTAGCTCATGGAAATAGCTTGAGAAGTATTGTGATGGATATTGAAAAACTTACGCCTGATCAAATTCTTAAGAGAGAGCTTGCGACGGGCGAAGCGATTATTTACGAATTTTAAAATTCTTTTGTAATGATAAGCGAAAGCGTGGGTTGAAGCTTGATGCTTTCAACTTGAATAAGGAAGGGCAAGTCACCTTCAATTTTTGTTCCTAAAATAAAATGAGAGTGAAAGCCTCCGTAATTTTTATCTTCTGTTCCTGCTTTCAGGAGAGAGCTTTTCATCTTTGATTCAACCGATGTAAGACCACCCGCTGCGTAAAGAGAAAAATTACTAAAAGCATAATTCATACTGATTTGTGTGCCCTGTGTGTTGGCGAGGTAATCGCTGAAAAGTTTTGTGTGGCTATAATGTAAAAGAATAGAAGTTGAAAAAGAATTATTTCGAAAGAAAAACCATTCTGTTCCAAATCCATAAGTTGAAATTCCTGCTATGCCAGGCAAAAAAGAAGTTGAAAGATGAAAGTCCTGTGGAAAACCTATGGCTAAGTAAAGCTTAGGAGTTGCAAGTGTGGACGGAATTCGACCGAGTCCATCTCCATAAGAATTAACGTCTGCATTGAGTCCGAGACTACTTTCAAGTCCGAGTGTGAGGTCGGGATCTTTTTCAGGTTTGACGTTTGCGATAGACCAGGTGTGGTGAGTGATATTGCCTGCTAATTTAAGATTAATATTTTTAAGATCTTCGCCACTGAGTTGGCCGGGGAAGCTCCCTGCGAAAGTCATGTGAGCGAAAGTGACTACGATTAAAAGCTGCAAACTTCTTTTCATTCTTTTATTTTAAGACAAAAACGCCGATAAGATTTTATGAGGCAGGTTTTTTTAAATTTTCTAAGGGATTTAGATTTAACAAAAGGGCGCAGTAAAAGAACCTGCGAGATTTATAGCCAAATCCTCAAACAATTCGACAATTTTTTGGCAGGACAATTGGAGTCAGAAGAGCTTGCAAGAGCTTACCTGCGAGTTCGTTCAAAAGAAATTTCCTCCACGACACAGGGTTTGGAAGTTGCAGCACTCAGAGCCTTTAGTCGTTGGAGTTTAGATAAAAAACAAAGTTCAAAATTGTGGAATTTAAAAACGCCTCGAATTTCTAAAAAACTCATTCGAATTTTTTCAGAAGAGGATGTGTCCTTGCTTTTGAAAGTTATCGAACAAAGTTCTGTGAACGAGCAAATGCTTTTTTATCTTCTTTACGGGAGCGCTCTAAGGATTTCGGAAGCTCTTCAGCTTGAAGTTAAAAATATAAATTTTCAAAAAAAAACAGCTCGAGTTTTAGGAAAAGGCTCTAGGTGGAGAGAGGTCCCAGTTCTTAATGAATTTTTAGAATCTCTTTCAGGGGCTTTATTGAATTCATCTGGAGGGGTGTGGCATCAAGGAGATATCACCTATTCTCGTGCACGAAAGTGGATCGCACATTGGGGCAAGGCCTCAGGGATAAACGATAAATATGGCGTTTTGCATCCCCATAAACTCCGCCATGCTCTTGCGAGCCATTTGTTACGCAGGGGTGGGAAATTGCCTCATATCCAAAAATTACTTGGCCATAAGCACCTTTCGACAACCCAAAAATATACTCATCTTGAGGTGGAAGACTTGCTCAAGGCTTACGATAAAGCCTTGCCCAAAAAGCTTGCGGCTTAATGTCTAAATTCTCTTGTTTGGGATCTAAAGGGCTCTGGAGTCTTGGAGAGGATCAAGTTATACCTATGGTATGGCAAATCTTTTGCTTTCAGCGCTGGTTGTTTTCTTGCTTTTGGGTGGACCTCTCACTCTTTATGCAGTGATCGTTATATTAAACAACGTTTGGGGTGGGCTGAAGGTAAAATTCCTCACAACTCCTGAAAATCCCCTTTCGCTTTTAGTTTCTTGGGATAACGAAAGCTACGAAATTAAAGTTACTCGTATCAAGTTAGATTTTATTGAATTAGTTCCTGGTGGACGAGCTCTTTCTCATTCTTTTACGTTTGAGGATTCTTCAGCAAAAAATAAAAGTTTCGTGCTTGCTCTTAAGTTGTCCGAAGATGAAATTAAAATCCTCACGGATGCGGGTCTTTCAACACATCCTCGCGCTCTCAAGCAGTCTACGATCAGTGTTGAGGTTGAAACTTTGAATGGAGAAACTCGTCGTTTCAAAATTCCTAAAGCAAAGTTTATTAAATCATTGTCCGATACAATCGAAATCGATAGTGAGACTGAAATTGTGACCGATAAGAATCCAGATTCTTGGAGTGTTCAGACTCGAGTTTTTCCTTGGAAGAAAGTTGAAGAAGAAGTCGAAGCGCCTAAATCTGCTGTTAAAGCGGCGGGTGGAGCGCCTGCTCCTCGAGCTCCCGTTGATTTTGCTGTGACGAAGGTTTGGATTGAGCCAGGTTGTATTGTGTGTGATGCGTGTGAAGCCGAGGCTCCGTTAGTTTTCTGGGTTAAAGACGATACGTGTATTGTTCGTGAAAATGCGCCTCTTGACGATGCTGCTGCTATTAAAGCTGCTGCAGAGGGTTGCCCCGTAGATGTTATTAAATTTACAAAAGTTCCAAAAGCAGCGGCGACGAGTCCTGCTTAAAGTTTAAAGAATTAATCAGCTTCAAAGAGAAGACTTAAGTTAAATCCAACTCTACTATATAGAGTGTTGTCATTTTTTTGTTCTTGTTGTTTAGCTCCCACAAGAACTTGATAAGGTACGAGTTGATATTCAAGAGAAGCCTCAATCCCCATTCCGTTGCCCCAGTCCCAAAGGAATCGAGCAAAAGGTGCAGCAACTAAATCAACAAATGGAGTTTTTTTTGCAGAATTTTCAGGGGTTTCTCCAGGGCTATACAATCCACCTGCGCCTACTCCAAGGCTTAATCCGGTAGAGTTCTTCGAATTGAATCGCCAGTGACGATAAACTCTAAAAAGAAGTCCAAAGTCGCTATAGTTTCCTCCAAAGCCAAATCGAGTATCAAGAGAAATAGATTTTCGAAGGCGGGTAAACTCAAGATGTAAATTTTGTCTAACGCCAGTCTCACCTGCTGTGAGGTGTTGAACCACACCTCCTCCAATGCCTACAAAGCCATCAAGGAATTCGGGATCTATGACGTCAGTTGTTTCGTTTTCTTCATGGTTCAGAAGATGTTGAGCCTGAACAAGTTGAGATCCTAAAATAAATGTAAGAGGAATGAGCCACAGACGTAACTTCATTCCTCCATGTTAACATCCTTTATCGAGTAAACAACATTTCCTGGTACTTAGGTAATGGCCAATGGTTATCTGAAACGCGGTCTTCGATCTGATCAAGAACTTGGCGCAAAAGATCCATGCTTAGAACAACCTTTTCTGCAAAAATTGCTGCTTGAGTATATCCTTCTTCTGCTTTTTCAGCTTCACTGAGATCTTTCTTGAGAATTTGAATTTTTCCAAAACACGCATCAATTAAATCAGTAAGGCTTTTAAGATAAGTTCTTTGTGCAGAAAGCGATGCAGGTGATTCACCAAGAGATTCAACGGCTTTAACTGAAGAGGCGTAGTCTTTTTGAGCCTCAAATGCTGCTGGCAAAATAAATTGGTTGCTGAGTTGAATAAGACTGTTGGCTTCAATAGCGATTTTTTTTGAATAACGCTCGTACTGAACGTGAAGAATAGTCTGAAACTCTTCGTCTTTTAGAATTTCAGATTTGGTGAGAAAAGCATGATGTTCTTCTTTCCCAAAAGTTTTGAGGGAAGAAGGGGTTGTGAGCAACTCAAAGAGACCACGTTTTTTAGCTTCTTCTTTCCATTCTTGGCTGTAACCGTTGCCTTCAAAGCGAATAGCTTTAGACTCGTTGATAAATTCGCGAGCAATTTCAAGAACGGCACTGTCATTTGAAACTGCTTGAGCGCTTTTAGTTTTAAGGCGCGCACTAAATTCTTGAAAGCTTTCTGCAACGGCTGCGTTCAGAATTGTGATGGGAAGAGAAACGTTTTGAGAAGATCCAACAGCGCGGAACTCAAATTTATTTCCGGTAAACGCAAAGGGAGATGTGCGGTTTCGGTCAGTATTATCTTTTGGAAGTGAAGGAAGTTGGTTTA
>JBAXJW010000071.1:0-7189 GCA_037137635.1 bacterium
TTCTAGAGAAAAAGAGTTGATGCTCCTTAAAGGTTCAAGTGCAAGGTTTTATATTCAAGTAAACATTAGTTCTGAAAATCAAAAACTAGGCGCAAGTTTTGAAGAAGCAAAATCTCTTTTGGATTTGATTCAAAAAGAGAATTTAGAAAAATTATTTGTAGGATTCATGGGTATGGCCAGTGATCTTGGTCATTCCAACGAAAAAACGGTGCGTTCTCAATTTGCATCTTTGAGAAAATTCCGAGATTTAGTTTATCCTCGTGCAAAATTAAGTATGGGAATGAGCTCTGATTATCATTTTGCAATTCAAGAAGGATCGGACTTGATTCGAGTAGGATCTTTGATCTTTGGTGAGCGTCTTTAATTTTTGCTTTTATGTAAAGCAGCGAGATAAAGATAAATTTTAGAAGCCAACATTCTTCTCTCTTTTAAACTAAGTTCAGGATTTATCGCAGGCATAGTTGTTTGAGGTGCAAGTTGCTGCGGATTTAAAACCCATTGAGTAAACTTTTCGCGACCAAAGCGTTGAAGCGGAGGATAGGGCCAAAGTTGAGGACCTTTTTGTCCGCCTTGATCTTTGAGTGCGTGACAGGCCATGCAGTTTTTTTTGTAGGCTTCAAAACCTTCACGAATAGCGGGATCAACCTTTTTAAAAGGAAAAACTTTTGAATAGTAAGAAGAATATCGAATCGTCTCGATTTGTCCTATTTGATAAGGCCAGCCATATCCGCCATCTCTGATGAGTTCAGGGTGAGCAATGTTGTCCCAGGCTAGATAGTAGGGTCCCAGATCGATGATGCCCTCTGTCCCTTTGGAATCGTAGGTAAAAAGATCTTGGTTTTTGTATCGGTAGCCAAGGATGGGATTGTATTTGAGAATTCGTGAAGTGGGGATATCAATTTTGTACCCATCGAGGGCGGTAAAAAGAATTCCTTCAAAGGATTTCCATTTGTCTCCATAAACAGAATTTAAAACATTGATGAGGGGAAAACCCACGATGGTGTGAGTGTTTGAGGAGGTGCCTTTCGTAAAAGTTACATCATGCTCTGAGGTGAGGCTTTTTAACTTTTCAAAGTTTAGGTCTTTATGGCCAACTTTTAATTCTTTTGAATCGATCACTGAAATTTTTTGATCAGAGTTTTTTTGATGAGCACAAGAAAAGCTTGTGAGTGCAATCAAAGCCGCGAGTCGTAAATTTCGATCAAATTTCATAAGGCAAGGATATGACCTTCAAGGGGAGCTTTGCTACTCTGATCATATGAAATATGTGTGGCTTAACGGCGCTCTGCAAGAAATGTCTCAGGCTCGTATCTCACCAGTAGATCATGGTCTTGTGACGGGAGACGGTTTGTTTGAAACGCTTGCGGCATATGATGGAAAAATTTTTGCGCTTACTCGACACATTGAAAGATTAAAAAAATCTGCATGTGGGATGTTTATGCCCACTGATGCGATTGAAAAAACAAATTGGAAAATAGCCATTGATGATTTGATTAAAGCCAATTCTCTCAGTGATGCGAGAGTGCGAATTACTTATACAACAGGCGAAGCGGATCTGGGTTCAGATCGCGGAACGTCCGCACCAAATATTTTAATTGCTGCGGGAGCTTTTCCGCAAATGGCAGCAGAAGGTTCGTTGTCTGTTGTTCCTTGGCCGCGATGTGAACGTGCGGCACTTGCAGGATTAAAAACAACTTCCTATGGAGAAAATGTAAAAGCTCTTTATTATGCAAAAAAAAATGCTTGCAATGAAGCGCTTTTTTTAAATTTAAAAGGAAACGTGTGTGAGGGTACTGGAACGAATGTTGGGTGGATAAAGAATGGAAAACTTTTTACACCCACTCTTGAAAGTGGGTGTCTTGCGGGAATCACTCGCGGGCTCATCATCGAGCTTGCTCGAAAAGAAGGGTTTGAATTTCAAGAAGTAGACGCTCCTTTATCTGAACTTTTAAATGCCGATGAAGTTTTTTTGATGTCTACTCTGAGAGAAGCTCAGTGGGTGTCAAAAGTAGATGAAAAAACTTGGGATTCTTCTACAAATAAAATGACAAAAAAATTGAAAAAACTTTTTGTGGATTATTCAAGGAAAACTCTTGATCCTTAATTCATTTTTTAATTTTCAAAAAGACTGTCTTTAGAGACCCAACCCTTGAAGTCTCCGGGCCGTTCAACTTCAACAAATTGTTCGCCTTCTTGTAACACGGAAACTTTACTGCCTCTGAGAAGATTCATTTTAGGAGCGCTGCCTTCGACTGGAACGCTTTTGAGTTCTGTATCACTCAGCACGTAGGCTGTGGAATTTGAGAAAGAAGCGAAAAGAGCAAAGAGAATAAAAAAACTTGTAACAAAGAGAATCGGTAAATCAATTCGATTTTTATATCCAATTCCTCGTTTAACAAAGAAGCATCCTAAAAGAGTGAGTCCCACAAGAAATCCCTCAGAAGGACGAAGGACTTTTGAGCTTTCTTCCATCATTTCTCCGAAGCTTCCGATGGAGTAGGCACGATTACTGCTGACTTTTCTCTGAATTCGTTCTTGTACTTCGAACGCAAGCCAGGGGCTGCGTTCCATATTTTGCGCTTTTGAAATGCGCGCAAGTGCTTTTCCGTATTCTTCTTTGCTTTCAAAAATAAGAGCTTCATTTAATTCGATTGAAGAGCTTGTGAAGCCTTGCTTTCGAACAGCCGAATATTTTGCAAGAGCAAGTGTATTGTTTCCTTGGCTTTGAGCTAGGACCGCTTCATTAAAAAGATTCTGTAACTCCGAAGTCATTTCTTTGTGGGTTTACCAGTTCTTGTAATCTTCGAACCTCTGCTTCAAGTGCACTTACAAATGTCTCAAGTTCTGCAAGTTGCTTTTTGAGGCGACGGTTCTCTTCTCCAATTGCGATTGTATCGCTTGTTTGTTCTGGGATGCTTTGATGAGATTGAAGAGCTCTTTGCGAAGCGGCTGTTGATAAGGGTTGATTCACATTGCGCGCGAACAACGGTGCTTCACTGAGTACGCTGGGTGAATCATCTAAAAAATATTTTCCCCGCTCAAGCCTAAAGTTAATTGTGTTGGCGCGTATACGTCTGCGTAAAGTGGATTGAGACACTCCGTACTTGGTCGCAAACTGCGCTAAATCAATCCAGGCCATAAGAAAAGTCTAAGGTGCTTCTAAAGAATCCGCAAGGAATCCTGCGTCTGCATGTTCTTTATTCAAAAGGTTTATTCGTGACTATCCACTCGTGAAAAATCCTGACACCGCTTAAGATAGAACTGTGAGTCGAATTCAGCTTTCTGAAAAAAAGAACATTGCGTTGGTCTGCGGAGGCGGTGGAGTGAAGGCCGCCTGCTTTCATACGGGGGTTGTAATGGCGCTTGAGCAATTGGGCTTTGCTTTTGCAGGAGGCCTTAAAAAAGACAATGGCACAAAGAGCATTGACGAAAAACCGACGATTTCGACCTATGTCGGCTCTTCTGCGGGAAGTTTTATTGCAAGTTTTTTAGCTGAAGGAGGAAGAATTCAAGACTTCTCTGGAGCTTATCGAAATAAAGATCGCAATAAGGGAGAGCTTCCTCCCATTCGCTATCGGGACATTTTTAGTCCGCGCATTGATAAAGCGCTCAGCTTTTTGAATCTCGATACCTTGCTCCTTGCGTCGTTCACAAAGAAATCTATCCAAAGTCCTTTTAGTACTGAGGGAATTCGTCGTTATATGTTGAGTCACATATTAAAGACCGACAAGTTCAGCGAGCTTGCGGCTAATCTTTATATTGTTGCGACAGAATTAAATGAGCCTCGAAAGTTGATTTTCGGAAATCGTAGCCATTTTGACAGCGCTCAGATGGTTGAATTTCGTGATGATGTTTCAATTAGCGATGCTTGTGCTGCGAGTATGGCCTTGCCTCCACTTTTTCATCCCTGGAGAATTCAAATTGATCGACGAGCAAGGGATTTTTTTGATGGAGAAATCAGGGAGCCGCTGAGTGATCACATCCCACAAGAAGTAGGATGCGATTTGGCAATTTGTAGTCACGTCTCCCAGCCACTTTGGTTGAGGCCTGAGGGGGGGAGCTTTTCGGATTTGGGAGTTCAGAGCATTGGACTCCAGGCTTTAATGAAGTTGCTCGATAAAAAAATCCGTTCGGTGCGAGGAACACGTCGTAAAGAAAGATTGCTTTTAAAAGAAGTTTTCAAGTTTTTTAAAGAAAAGCATCTTGATCCTAAACTTTGTGATGAATTGATTGATCGCTTAGTAGAGCGTTTTGAATACAACCCAACAATTGATTACATTTATATTCATCCAATGCCTAGTGATTCACAAATGTTTCATATGCCGAGCTTTTCATTAAAAGAAGAAGACGCAGAGATGATTATTCGAAAAGGCTATCGTGCAACAATGATGACTTTGTCGAGATTGCATAAATCAGGTGGAAAAGTTACGGTCGACGCGCAATCAATTTAAGAGCTAAAAATCTACTTGTGTGATTCCACCAGAGCGAACTCGTACAACCTGCATTCCATGGCCCGCTTTTGTGTGAGCATCTTGGTATACGAAATGATATTCGCCCTCTTCAAGACCTGTTACAAGAAAGTTTTCGTAGTGCGAATCTGTGCTTTGAATGCGAGGATCAAGATTATTTTCTCGGTCGAAGTAAAAAATTTCGGCATTCGCACGCTGACCGTGAGCATCAAAAATTTTCACAGTTGTTTCAGCAATTTCAGGATGCTTGAAATCTTTTTGAGGATAGATATGTCCTAAAACTAAAGACTCATCATTTGACCAGCTTCGATTGAGGGTCTTGAGCATTTGATTGATAGATTTTGCACTAAAAAGACCAATCGTAGGAGGAAAGAGAGTGTTGTGTGAGATCTGGCTGATGTAAGTCGGCAGGTAACCCTTGCAAGCAGGTTTGATTTTAATATTGCTCACAGTGGGGCGCATACGTGATTCAATCCAGAGATTTCCGTCATCTTGAGGAATGAAGACATTGCTTTGTCCAGAGACAAGAGCTTGCAAGCCGCAGTCAGGACGTTCGAAGCTGTCTCCGTCCACGACGCTCGAGTTAATATTGAGAGCAGTGCCGCTTTGCAAAGCAAGTGAAAGGAAGTGAATGTCTTCAGGAATTCCAGTTAAGTCTATTTGATAACCAGGAAGAGTTTCTTCTTCATGATAAATTTCTATTGAGTGAAGGCTTCGGCTTAGGCCGTTAGCAATAAAGCCGCCATCGACACCTGTTTCCTTGAATTTGCGCATGTAATATCCAGGGATTCCGAAAAAAGATCCAGAGTAAATCATTTCTGTTCCAGTATTTGCGAAATGAATTTGTGAATGTTGGATGGCTTTGAGGGTTGGATTCAAAAATCTTCCCACAATCGATATTTGTCCTGCAGGAATTCTAAGGGAAAGTGATTTCGCAAGAGTTGAAACTCGTTTTTCACTCACAAGTGGAACAATGCTGACTTCACCCATCGTGGCGTATCCCATGCCCATCACAAAACCCGTTGCGCGAACAAAGAACCTTACGGATTCGCTTATGGGATAAGGGACGCTCAAAAGACCTTTTTCATTTGTTGAAAGCTGAAGCTTTGAGTTGAGGCTAGGATGAATAAGAGAAATTTGTGCGTTTGAAAGAGGATGGATTTGGCCGTTCAAGAGAGCTTCTTCGTCCACAACAAAAATTTGGGCAATGTTTGCTTTGCGCAAAGGAATGGTCCCTTTTGGAGTCAGAGCCGTTTCGCTAGGAAGTGTTTTGTTGGACTGAGTATTTTTTTTAGAAGAAATTTTCTGAGTTTTTAAAAGGATTTCTTCAGGTGAAGCCTTTGGTTCTATTTTAGCAACAATTTCACGACTGATTTTTACGTAGTTACTAAGATCTTCTGGAAGAATTCTTTTATTTGTAATTTTAAATTTTAAATTCGAAGAATAAGAGAGAGCTTCTGCGAAATTAATTTGAGAAAGAATCACAGCAGGAATAAAAGAAGCAACAAGAAGATTTTTCATGGCTTTCCTTTGTCCCACGAAGTAAGTATCTTTTCCAATATCCATAGAAGACTTTCTTAACTTTATGCTACATTAGTCTTAGGGGGCGCAAGAGACTGTTTCCGCGAGAAAGATGACACCAGAATTTGGAATTCTAAAATCAAAGTTTGTTGACGTAATTCATTCAAATGAGAGTACAGAGGTCAAAGTATTAGCGGGAGAACTATCCACCCGTAAATATTATCGGATTTCTGTCACAAAACCTCACGGAAGTGAACAAGAAACTTTGCAACGTCAAACTCCAAGCTATGTTTTGCAGGCCGCAGAGGCTTTTGATGATCCTCAACATCACCCGTTCTTGATTGCCCAACAAATTTTTGCCTCTTTTGGTATTCGTGTGCCAAAAATTTTTGGTGTATCAGGTCAAGAAGGTTGGATCCTCGTTGAAGATTGTGGAGATTTTTTTCTCCAGTTTGCTCAGACGCATTCGCTTTATCGCGAAGCTTTAACAATGCTTTATTTGCTTCAAAGAAATAAGGGTCAAAAAGATGATCGTCTTACGGATGAGTTAAAAGCAGCGCCTCACTGGTCTTGGGCTTTTGATTTTGAAAAATTTAATGCAGAAATGTTGCACACTGAAAAGTTTTTTGCAGCGGGCCTGTTGAAAGATGAGATTCAAATTGCATCGTTGACTCGATATAACTCAGAATTCTTATCTCAACGTCCAAGAGTTTTGTGCCATCGTGATTTTCACTCAAGAAATCTTCTCGTGAGAGATGGGCACTTATTCGCACTCGATTTTCAAGATGCTCGAATGGGACCCGTAAGTTATGACCTCGTTTCTCTTTTGTGGGATCCCTATGCGCATTTGAAAAATGATTTTATTCAGCAACTTCTTGCAGAATGGAAAGCTCAAACAGACGAAAGATTTTTGGATGGTATTGACGAAGAAATTGAGCGCATGAAGATTCAACGTCTTTTGAAAGCGATTGGAAGTTATTCTTCTTTCTATTTGGATCGTGGAAATCCATCCTGTTTTGTTTATGTTGAGGCTGCGCTTTTGGGCGCCATTCAAGGATTGGAATGGCTGGGTAAAAATTCGCTTATTCAAAATGACGAAAAAAAATTATTAAAGTGGCTGAAAAAACAACTCGTTCTGATTGCGGATAAATGCTCATGAAAGCATTTGTTCTCGCCGCAGGATTTGGAACAAGGCTCAG
>JBAXJW010000072.1:0-7149 GCA_037137635.1 bacterium
CTTTGAATCCGCTTCTTGGTGGATCTAAAAAAAGCTGCTCAGAATTCTGATTCATTTTTGCAATTTGATTTAAAGAGCTTGAAGAATAAAGATTGAGATGGAAAGTTTCTACATTTGACCATTTGCGATCATCAATTTTTTGGAGAGACGACTGACTCCCCTCGTAGCAGAGAAGTTTTGATGAAGAATTTTTAAGGACTTCGCTGAAATTTCCGCTTCCACAAAAAAGCTCTAAGAATTGATTTTTTTCTTTTTGATTAAGTTCTTTTTGAAGAATTTCTTTAATCTGATTGTTCTGACGTGTGTTTCCTTGATTGAATTCGCCCTCTTGTCCTTTTTGAATCCAGATTTCTTGGGGCGAATTTTCATCTATAGCGGATGAGATCTTTTTTATTTCTAAATTGATCCATTCTTCTACGACTTTGCACTCAGAAATAGGGTTGAATTTGAGAGTTACGGGATCTTTATATCCAAGACTTTTCTCCTCACGATGAAGTTTCACCCTGTTTCTGTAATGAAACTCTTCAGGAGAAGGGAAGATTGAGTTTTTGATTTTCGGCGAAAACTTAAAGCGGCTAATGAGAAAATCTATTTTTTTATTTTTAGCTTCGAGTTGGTCTTTATAATGAATTCCAACCCAAGGGCAGGCGACACAGCGCTGAGTTTGAGGGTCACGCGAGAGTCATGTGTTTTCTCGATGAGCAGGGGATTTTTTAAGAATTTTTTCTACTTTTCCTAGGGTAAACTTCCCTCTTTTGACTATAGAAAATTCAATTTCATCTCCAGGCCAGGCTCCAGGAACGAAAACAACTTCTCCTGCTTCCGTGCGAACAACACCCCATCCCTCTGAGTTTAGGTCGCTAACTGTTGCAAGCGAAACATCCATTTTTAAGCTTGAGCACCGATACTTTGTCTTTTGTTAAGTGAAGCCAGTTGTCCACAGGCAGCTGAAATATCACGACCACGAGATCTTCTTAAGAAATTTAAAAGTCCGTGTCTGCGGAGAATCTTTTGAAACTCAAATACAGATTCTTCGTTTGGACGTTTAAAAGGAGTATTTGGAGTTTCGTTGTATTGAAGAAGGTTTACCTTGCAGGGAATACCCTTGAGGATTTTTATCAATTGAAGAGCATGCTCGGGAGAGTCGTTGAAATCTTTCATGAGAATGTATTCAAAGGTAATTCCAAAATTTCTTCTAATTTTTCGAGGATACGAGGGAGCTGAAATTCGGTGCATGCATTCCAATAATTTTTCAATAGGATACGCGCGGTTGATCGGCATAATTTGCGATCGAATTTCATTGTTGGGTGCGTTGAGCGACACAGCAAGCTTACATTTAGATTCTTGCACGAAACGTTCAATGGCAGGAATAAGTCCGCTTGTAGAAACTGTAATATGAGAGGCACCAATGCTTAATGCTTTTTGATCGGTGATTGTCGTGAGCGCGCCCATTAGATGATCGTAATTATCAAACGGCTCTCCCATTCCCATCACCACAACGTTTGTGATTTTTTCGCGATTTGGAAGTAGAAGTAACTGAGCGGCAATTTCTCCAGCACTTAAGTTTCGCTCAGTTTTTTGTTGAGCTGTCAGACAAAACGTACAGCCCATTCGACATCCTACTTGAGTAGAGATGCAAACTGTCACTCGACCTTGATCCTCACGAGGAATCCAAACGCTTTCAACGGTTTTTCCATCTTCTAATTGAATAAGATATTTGATGGTTCCATCTGTGCTTTTTTGTTCAAAAACAATTTTCGGAACATTGAGTGTGCATTCTGCGATTAATTTTTCACGAAACCCTTTGCTGAGATTGCTCATCTG
Organism: bacterium; assembly: GCA_037137635.1. GTDB lineage: Bacteria > Bdellovibrionota > UBA2428 > UBA2428 > UBA2428 > CANIGN01. Next base: position 1,825 of record JBAXJW010000072.1, read on the forward strand.
AGTGAAATCAAAGATTCCCTTATTCCAAATCCATTCAAAAATCTGATCCGCTCTAAAAGAGGGTTCGTTCCAAGAAGAGATAAGTTGCTTGAGCTCAGATCGAGAAAGGTGAATAAGATTCATCGTGTGGCCTTTATTGATAGCGAAGGCCGGGTGTGAAGTCCAAAATTTTCTCTGTTCTCTCCGGCTTTGAATGGGGATAAATGCTCTCTATGAAGTGGGCACTCCATTGAGAGGGGTGGGGGTTGAGGGCCAGGGCTTTTCGTATGACTCCTGATAAGGAGTCGAGATTATAGGGATATTCGAGTTTGCTGAACTTCTCGAGGGCCTCATGTCGAACAAAATCCCGCTTATTTGTGTAGCGATGGATAAAGTCTCCTAGCAGATGGGGAAAGTCTTCGTTTCTGTCTTTGAGCCTGGGGAGAGAGAAAGAATACATCTGTAGAGATTGAACGATGTCGCTTAATATTTTTCCTCTTTGAACCATAAAGGCAAGACTTTCTTGGCATCCAAAAATCAGGCGATAGGGTTGCTCTCTGCAATCTTGTAATTGCAGTAATTCGGAGAGGATCTCTTGCTCATGAAGGCTAAATGATTCGAGTGAGGTGAAGTAAAAAATAGCATTTTGCTTGGGAGTTTCTTTGAGGAGGGTGCTGAGCACGTCTTCACGTGCTTCTTCACTGACTTTACAAAAACGTGCTTGTTCGAGGCCCAGGAGTTTACGGTAAACATTTTCAAGCCGAACAAACTCTTGGATCATTCGGTCTTTTCCAGTGCCCGTTGCTCCTTCGAGTAAAAAACTTAGATTGGGGTTGTCGATGAGAGAGCAAAGGCCAGCGTATATATTTCTTAATCTGAGGTGATGGGTAAAAAGTGCCCCAAAATTTCCGTCTTGCCCTTGAGCAATTGAGCGACGTCGAAAGTGGTCGGCGATTTCTGCTTTACGTTCCATGAGCGCCTGGTAGCTCGATCTATGAGCAATTTTTGTTCCTGCAAAAGAAACGCCCAAGTTGTTGAAATTTATAGGGTAAATTTACCTCTACCTGTGTCTCTTCTAGACACTCGGGGCTTTTTGTCAAAAAGTTTTTCGCTGAATTGACCTAGGGTTCAATCTCAATAGAATCAGTTACAAGGAGAAATAAAAATGAAAAAAATTATCTTATCGCTTTCTGTCCTAGCATTTTGTGCTTTTGCGGAAGACGCTGCTGCCCCTGTGACTGAAGTTCCTGTAAGCGCTGCAACGGGTGCTGCTCAACAAGAGCCTGCACAAGCGGTTGCTCCTGAGCGTTCTACTGCAAGTACTAAGAAAAAACATCACACTAAAAAATCTGCAAAGAAAAAACATAAGAAGAAAAAAAGAAAATAATTAAAGGAGAATGCAATGGCGTTCAAGCTTCCTGAACTGACTTATTCGTATAATGCTCTTGAGCCTTGGATTGATGCTCAAACTATGGAAATTCACCATACGAAGCATCACAATGCTTATGTCACAAACCTCAATAAGGCTCTTGAAGGAAATCCTGCTGCTGAATGGACTCTTGAAAAGCTCATGGCTGAGATTTCTAAGTTTCCAGTAGCTGTGAGAAATAATGGCGGTGGCCATTACAATCACAGTCTTTTTTGGAAGACGATGGGTCCTAAAAAAGGAGCAACTCCAGAAGGTGAATTGGCTAATGCAATTACCTCAACCTGGGGAAGCTTTGATAAGTTTAAGGATACTTTTTCTACGGCGGGTGCAACTCGCTTTGGATCAGGTTGGGCCTGGCTTGTAAAAACAAAAGAGGGAAAGCTTGTTGTTTCCTCAACTCCTAATCAAGATAATCCTCTGATGGATATTGCTGAAGTTAAAGGAACTCCACTTTTGGGGCTCGATGTGTGGGAGCATGCCTACTATTTGAAATACCAAAACAAGAGACCTGACTACATCGCAGCTTGGTGGAACACCGTGAACTGGGATGAAGTTTCTCGTACTTGGAAATCTGCCTAAGTTTTAGCCATTAATTAATAAAAAGGGAGCTCTCATTTGCTTGAGGGTTCCCTTTTTTTATACGGAATCAAATTAATCACAATTGATCGGCAACGATTTCGGCGATGTCTTTAACAAGAACTTCTTTGTCTTTGCCTTTCTCAGTGACACCATCATTGATCATGACTTGGCAGAAAGGGCAGGCTGCAGCAATGACGTCGGGTTTTTGCTCAAGAGCTTCTTCCACACGCTCGACGTTTATACGCTTTCCGATCTTTTCTTCCATCCACATGCGTGCTCCACCCGCTCCACAGCAAAGACCTTTTGTTTTGTTACGAGGCATTTCTACGAGTTCTACGCCTTCAATTGCTTTTAAGGTTGAGCGAGGAGCTTCGTAAACTTCATTGTATCGGCCTAGGTAACAAGAATCATGGAAGGCTATACGCTGCTCTTTGTTGAGGGCATTGAGCTTAAGTCTTCCGTCGTCCACAAGGCTTTGAATGAACTCTGTGTGGTGAACAACTTCTGTGGCTGTAAAACCAAACTCAGGATATTCGTTTTTCAAAGTGTTGAAGCAGTGAGGACAAGTCGCAAGAACTTTTTTCACATTGTAGCGCTTTAAGACTTCAATGTTTGCATCAATCATCACTTTTGCGAGATACTCATTTCCTGCACGACGAGCTGTTTCTCCGTTGCAAAGCTCTTCTTTTCCAAGAATGGCAAAGTCAATATTTGCAGCTTGAAGAATTTTAACAAGAGATGTGGATATTTTTTTATTGCGATCGTTAAAGCTTCCCGCACATCCAACATAATAAAGATATTCTGCTGTGGGGTGTTCCGCGAGAGTCTTTACTCCCATGTCTCGGCACCAATCAGCACGTGTATCTTGAGACATTCCCCATGGATTGCTTTGGTTTTCCCAGTTGCGGAAAGTATTTTGAAGTTCTGCAGGCATATTGCCTTCCATCATGACAAGGTTTCTTCTCATATCGACGATTTTGTCGATGTGTTCAATTCCGACTGGGCAGGCTTCTACGCATGCTCTACAACTTGTGCAGGCCCAAACGGTGTCAAAAGTGATTCCTGATTCATCGGAAACAAGTTTCATCGGAGGTTCAAAATTTGGATCTTTTGCAATTTGAGCACCAAAATCAAGAGCGTAGTGTTTGATGTCCTCGATGAGTTTCATGGGGCGAAGAGGTTTGTCTGTCGTCGCCGTTGGGCAAAATTCATTACAGCGGCCACACGAGGTACAAGTGTAGGAATCAAGAATGTCTTTCCATGTAAAGTCTTGAATTTTTGCCACGCCAAATTGAGTGATGCTCTCGTTTGTGAAGTCAATGGGCTTGAAGGAGCCTTTGTTATCAAGACGAGCAAAGAAAAAATTAAATCCAGCTGTGATGATATGTAAGTGCTTTGAGTTAGGGATGTAATGTAAGAAATAAAAAACAGTTGCTAAGTGAACAGCCCATCCTACGTGAGCAATGAGCATTGCGCTTTCAGGACTGCATCCAAGAATAGAGTAAATATGAGCAAGGAAACTTGAAACAGGTCGCGCATAAGCAGCTGCGTGTTCGTATCCTGCAAAGATATAGGCAGAAAAAGTCATCATGTTTGCAAGCATGAGAGTGCCTGTGAGAGTTAGAACAAAGAGAGCTTCTTTTTTATGAGCAGGATCGCTCGGAAGACGAGCGGGCTTTAAAATAAGTCTTCTATAAAAACCGAAAAGGACTGCGAGAAGAATAAGGACGTGAAAAATGTCTTGTGAAAAAACAATCGCACTATAAATCGGACCTAAAAATTGAAAACTAAAGCCGTGGAAGATCCCTTCAAGAACGTGTTCCATCGTTCCAATAGTGATGATGATAAAGCCCCAAAAGATGATGGTGTGTTGAAGGCCGGGCCAAAAATCTTTGAAAAGCTTTTTTTGAGCAAGAACGTTAAATCCAAAGATGCGCAGTCTTTCTTGAACGTCTTGAGTGAGGTCTTCTTTCTTCATCGCTTTGAGAATTGAGATGAGTTTGTGAAAGGCTTTAGCCGCCGAAGCGCTGGCTAATACGGCACAAGTAATTGTAAAAAAGAAGCGAAAATCAAAAACTAAGGTTGGTAACATTCTACACTCCAAAAAAATAGGACTAAGCTAAAGCCTAACATGGCAATCTTGGCTTTTGAATTCTTCTTTCGATTACTTTGGGGATGGAACTTTTTTATTTTTTTTGTTTCTCGAAACGAGAGTCGAGAAGACTTCCTAAAGGTTTCCTTTCGCTTTGCGGCAGGATTTGCCGCTTTTGCTTTTGCCAGTGCTTATTTTGTGGATCTTCCAAGCCAAAATCTTCTTTGGGTTTCTTTGTTATTCATCGCTTCACGTCTTTATTTGTCTCGAAAGTTTCTCGTCTTTCGTCTTTTAGCGGTTTTTATTTATATTCTTGTACCCGTTCTTGTTTTTAAAGATCGAGGAGTCATTTTTGGAAGTAATTTTATTGTATCTTCTTGGGTGTTGGGCGGAGCTTTTATTGGTCAATTTTTAGGACATTGGTATTTAAATGTTCCCAATATTCATATTCGTGAATTTAAGAGAATTTCTGTAATGGCACTTGCTTCAATAGGACTTCGTTTAGTGTGGGTTTTAGGAGCTGTTTATTTTATGAAAGTACCAGAACAAGGCTTTCATTTTACAGGCGACAGTGATTTTTTTGCAGTTAAAGGAAATGCTTGGTTGGGGATGGGAACTTTTGGTGTCATCTTATTTGCTTCGAGAGTTTTGTGGGGCTTGCTTGCACCCGTTATTCTTACATTAATGGCTAAAAAAACTGTCGATATGAGGTCTACTCAAAGTGCGACAGGAATTTTTTATGCGAATTCCGTTTTAGTTTTGTTGGGTGAAGCCACAGCACTGTATTTGGAGAAGGAACTTTTATGGCCGCTTTAAAAAATAAATTTATAAATGGATCTTTTGAGGTGAGAAAATATTCTGGACACTGTCGTGTAGATTGGGTGGGTGGAACCACGGATTTGTGGCCCTTTTACTGTCACCTAGGCTCTGCACGAGTCATCAATATGGCCATTCCTGTGAATATTAACTTGGAAATTTCTTATGAGCCTTCTAAAAAGTTTTCTTTAAAAGTTGAAAGTTTGGATTTAAAAACTCGCTCCCAGCATTCTTCTTTGTCTGTTCTTGCAAGTGACATAAAAAAAACGACTAAACAGAATCCTCTTCGTTGGGTTCATCGACTTTGTTATTATTCTTTTCAGAAATTGAGGCTAACAAGTGGGACCTGGACTCTTTCTCTAAAGAGTGATGCTCCTCCAGGATCTGGATTGGGTGGCTCTTCTGTTTTAGGAGCAACTCTGATCAAAGC
>JBAXJW010000073.1:0-7075 GCA_037137635.1 bacterium
TCTTGGAACAATTTTCGGGGGAACGGTCATGGGTTGGATCGATATCGCAGCTGCAATTGCATCAAGACGGCATTCAGGCGCCGTTTGTGTGACCGCTTCTGTGGATGAATTGCATTTTCTTCGTCCTGTAAAACAAGGCGACATAGTCAACATTCGAGCACGTTTAACAGCTGTGCACAGAACAAGTTGCGAGGTGAATGTTGTGGTGACTGCAGAAAATCCTGCAAAAAACGAAAAGTTTAAAACAACGGATGCCACTCTCACTTTTGTGGCCATCGATGACAAAGGAAAACCCATTCCAATGCCGATGCTTCTTTCAAAAACAGAAGAAGACAAAGCTCATCTTGCGAACTCTAAAATCAGAAAAGAGCATCGTGAATCTTTAAGAAAAGCTCTCTTAAAAAAGCCTTAGCTTTTGACGAGTATCGAAAAGCCTTGTCCACCACTCACACATAAAGAAGCCACACCGTAGGCTCCTTTTTGTTTTTTCAATTGATGAATGAGCGTCACGAGAATGCGGGCACCAGTGGCGCCTATGGGATGACCAAGAGCAATCGCTCCTCCGTTAAGATTTAATTTTTCATCTGGAATTTTGAGATCGTCTTTACACGCAAGAACTTGTGCCGCAAAGGCTTCGTTGATTTCAAATTGAGCAATATCTTTTGTTTGAAGATTATTTTTTTTCAAAAGATTTTGAATGGATTGAACAGGCCCCAGCCCCATCTTTCTTGGGTTGAGCGCGGTCACTTCATAATCGACTAATTCACAAAGAGTCGTAGCTGTTTTTTCTTGGCTCAGCCACAACCAGGCAGCGCCATCAGTTATACTCGATGAATTTCCTGCGCTTACCGTTCCTTCTTTTGCAAATACGGCTTCGAGCTTTGAGAGCGAATCGAGTGAAGTATCCGCGCGTACGGCTTCGTCATGATCGAGCACTGTTTTTTCAAAATCAATCACTAAGATTTCATCTTTGAAAGCTCCTTTTTGGATCGCATCAGCTGCTTTTACGTGAGACCTGTAAGCCCATTCGTCTTGTCTTTTTCTTGAAATTTTTCGTTCACTTGCGAGAAACCTTTCAACAGTTTCTCCCATAAGCATATCTGCCATGGGACAATGAAATCCATCCTGATACATGGCATCGACTATCTTTTGATGACCCAGTTTTGTCCCCCATCTTGCAGAGGGAACAAGGTAAGGTGTGTTGCTCATGGATTCCACTCCGCCTACCCAAAGGTTACGTGCTTTGTTTAAGAAAATTTTATCCATGCCTTGAGCAATGGCAGACATTCCCGACGCACAGGCATGATTGATCGTCCATGCGGGGATTGTTTCAGCAAGCCCTGAGAAAATAACCGCTTGCCTTGCAGTGTTGGGCCCAGCACCCGCTTGCCTTGCGTGACCCATCAAAACTGCGTCGGGATTTTGCATCTGGGTTTTAAGAAGAGCTTCTTTCAGCGTGAGGGCTGCGAGCTTAGGGGCACTCAGAGCTTTGAGCGCACCGCCAAATTTTCCTATAGGACTGCGGAAAGCAGCGTTAACAAAAACAGAAGGTCGGGTAATTTGCGAGACGGCCATTGAGCTTCATTATAGACTTGAATAGAGGCCAATAAAATATGTCGAACGTTTTGTACCGAAATTTCAATCTCGATATGCCCCAAGCTGATCACGCGGAGGGTTCTTGGATTTGGGACCAAAAAGGCAAAAAGTACCTTGATATGAGTGGCGGTGCTTTTGTAAACGCTCTCGGACATGGACGTAAGGATTTGATTCAGCGAATTGCTGATCGAATGAAAAACTTGAGTTACGTCAATGGATGGCACTTTACCTCGTCACCCATGGAGGAATACGCTCAGAAAATCCTAAGCTATGCGCCCAAAGGATTTTCTCATGTGGGTTTGTTGAGCTCAGGATCAGAAGCCGTAGAGGCTGCGATCAAAATTGTGCGACAAAGTTTTTGCGAAGAAGGAAAAACAAAAAAGCATAAGGTGATTGCGCGCTCTCCTGGATACCATGGGAACGTAGGAATGGCTTTTGCGGCTTCTGCTCGAAAAAACTATAAAAAATATTTTGCTCCTTATATCTCCGAAGTTGCTTTTGTGAGTGCTCCTTTGGAAGATCACATAGATAATAATGAAAATATAAATTTTGCAGAAGAACTTGAAAAAAGGATTTTAGAGCTGGGACCCGAGACTGTTTCTACTTTTATCGTTGAAACAATCATGGGATCTTCGGGAGCTTGTTCTGTTCCGCCGCAGAATTATTTTGCTTCGGTTGTGGCTGTTTGTAAAAAATACGATGTCAAAATCATCGCCGATGAGGTGGCCTGTGGAGCCGGACGTACGGGTGAGTATTTTGCTTGTCAGCACTTTAACTTTGTTCCTGACGTGATTGTTATGGGTAAAGGGGTTAATGCAGGGCTTATTCCTACGAGCGTTCTTTTAGTTTCGGAAGAAATTATTTCGAAAATAAAAAAAGGGAGTGGAGGTTTTATGCATCATCAAACTTATATGCATAGTCCGATGATGGCATCCTGTGCTCTTGAGGTTCTTTTGGAAATTGAAAAAGAAAGTTTAATTTTAAAAGTGAAAGAAGACGGAATTTTCTTAGGTGAATTACTCAAAAAAGAATTGCTCACTTTACCTCACGTAGGAAGAATTTCTGGGAAAGGTTTTTTCTGGGGAGTCACCGTTGTGAAAGATAAAGAAAAAAACTCATTTTTCTCAGCAGAAGAAAAAATCGTCATGAAGTTATTTAAAAAATCTAAAGAACTAGGTGTTGTTCTTTGGCCCGTTACGGGTGAAGAAGAGTCTTTGCAAAGCGATGCTTTTGTGTTGGCACCACCCTACATAATGTCTCGTGCTGAGATGCAAGAAGGCGTTCAGAAATTAAAAGAGACTTTAAGCTTTTAATTATAAAAAAATTGCATGAAAAAAAGAATTCACATCGACGAAGAGGGATTTCCTGTTACGCATGAAGGTGTCCGGCTTGACGATGAAAGCTTTCTTCAAAGAGTTTTCTTAAGTTTACATCGTCCCCAAGGAGATGATCGCTATCCTCTTGTATCGGATTATGACGGAGAAGAAATTATTATGACTTCGTTCGATGATCCTCTTGTAGCTCAAGAAGTCATAGAACAAGGTGAGAAAATACTTTGGCGCTTTTTGGGCGGGCTTGAACTTACGTGTCGTCTTGAAGACATAAAGATAGACGAATGGAATCGCTTACACGCTTATTTGGGCGATGAAAAAATACCTGCCATGATGAGTCGAAAGGTGCAAGCAAGTTTTTTACTGAATTTAAAAAATATTGAAACCTTTCAGCCCCAACCCTATCGCAAGGCACGTGTTCAAAGAGATTGGAATCAAGCCTACCTTGAAAAGCAAACTCCTTGGAACATGAACGCAATGAATCCGCTCTTTGAAAAACATTCTTTAAAGTTTATCAAAGAAAGTGGGCCTCGTTGGCTTATCCCTGGTGCAGGTCATGGCCATGAAGTATCTTTTTTTGAGGCTCATTCAAAAAACATCACCGCTTTTGATCTTTCCTCTAAAGCTCAGTCTGAATTTTTGAAGCTTTATCCTCGATCTTCTTGCGATTACAAAGTGGGAGATTTTTTTCAGGCTCCGCTCGAAACCTTTGATGTTGTTATCGAAAACTATTTCTTTGTCGCTCTTGATCCTGAGTTAAGACAAAAAACGATTCAGCGAATTCACAGTCTTTTAAAAAAAGAAGGATTTTATGCAGGTGTTTTTTTTACAAGAGCAAGTCAAGAAGGCCCACCTTTTGGCTTAAGCGAATGGGAACTTCGAGCTCATGTTCAAGATTATTTCGAAATTAAAGAATGGACTCGAAGCCCCCATTCTCATTCAAAACGCCAAGACATGGAACTCTGGGTTGTTTTGCAAAAAAAATAGCTTAATCAAAATCTTTCATTTCTCCCCAGTTCTCACCGTAACTATGATTTGTGAGTAAAGGAGTGTTTAGCTTTTGTCCCGTAAAAGACATGAAAATCTCAGGGTCTTCCAAAATCCTTTTCACTTCAGGATAAAAATCTTTTTCAAAGCCTTTTTTGACTTCAAATAATAATTCGTCATGAATTTGAAGGACAACTTTTACAGGTGCTTTATTCTCTTTAATCCAATCTCTGACTCGAATCATAGCAAGCTTTATAAGATCGGCAGATGTTCCTTGCAGAGGACTGTTGACGGCCATGCGTTCAGCGAAATTTCGAAGGGTAGGGTTTTTTGAGTTAATATTTTCAAGTTTTCTGATTCTTCCAAGAAAAGTTTTGACCTCGCCAGTTTCACGAGCTTGTTTGACGACTTCATCCATCCATGTCTTTAATTGTGAATAGCTTTGAAAGTAACTTTCAATAAAGCGCTGAGCATCTTGACGAGAAATTCCCAAAGTCTTTGCTAAACCAAAAGCAGTTTGACCATAAATAATTCCAAAGTTAATGGTCTTGGCAGAACGACGCTCGTCGCTTGTAACTTCGCTCTCGGGCTTGCCAAAAATCAAGGAAGCCGTGCGAGCATGAATGTCGGCTCCGTCCTTAAAGGCTCGCGTGAGTTCTTTGTCTTGTGTTACTTCAGCTAAAAAGCGCAGTTCGATTTGAGAATAGTCGACAGAGTAAATATAATTCCCCTCTTCAGCGATAAAGGCTTTTCGGATTCGTGAACCTCTTTCTGAGCGAATGGGAATATTTTGCAGATTAGGCTCAGAGCTTGCCAAACGCCCCGTTTGAGCAATTGTTTGAGAAAAATGTGTATGAAGGCGTTTTGTCTGAGTATTTACGAGCTGAGGCAATGGTTGAATATACGTCGATAAAAGTTTTGAGAGCTCTCTGATTTCTAGCAAAACTTTTGGGAAAGGATGTTGTGGGCTTAATTCCTCAAGAACTTCTACGTCAGTGGAAGGTCCTGTTTTACCTTTCTTGATCACAGGAAGCTTTAAATCTTCAAAAAGAAGTTTAGTGAGTTGCTTAGGTGAAGCAAAGTTAATGCTCTCAAAGTCTACGATTCCATCGTTTTTGAGAATCTCTCGAGCGGTTTCTTCCGCTTTGAATCGTTCTTTTTCAAGATCGCGATAAAGCTCATGAAGATAGATGCTGTCAATCTTAACTCCATTGCGTTCCATTTCAAAAAGGATACGTGCAAGGGGGCGATCGACTTCATCATAAAGTCTGTAGAGATTTTTTTCTTTAAGCTCTTTTTCAAAAAGTTCCCAGAGTTGGAAAGTTAAAAGTGAATCTTCTGCCGCATAGTGAGTGGCTTGTTCAAGAGAAACATCAGAGAAGTTTTCACCTTTTTTAACAATCTCATCAAAACGTGTTGGCTGAGCGCCAAGATAGCGTTCCGATAAGTTTTCAAGATTATGCGATCCGCTGACGTCTAATATGAAAGAAGCAATGAGCGTATCGTGATAATCTCCTTGGTAGAAAATGCCCTCGCCAACAAGTTGATGCCAATCAAATTTTCCATGATGAAAGATAGCTGTTTTATTCTTTAAGAATTCCTCTGCTAAATTTAAGGCCTGAGTTGGATCGAGATTCACTCCGTTTTTATGTCTCAGAGGGACGTAATAAGCTGTTATTGAATCAAATGCGAAGGAAAAGCCCACAAGATTGTTTGCGGTATATTGATCCAGTGAAAATGTTTCTGTATCAAAGGCAAAAAGTTTTTTTTCGGAATTATTTTGAAAAATACTTTTTAATTCCTCAACGCTTTGAACGCAGATGTATTTTGCGTTTGATTTTTTTCTTTCCTGAGTTAAAGAGGAGCCTTCTTCTTTTACGGCACTCACTTTTTGAACTTCTTCTACAAAACGTTTAAAGCCTAATCGAGAGAGTTCCCTGACGAGCTCTTCCACAAGAGGGGGATGTTGTTTTTCAAGAAAGATATCTTCGTAAGGCACATCCCTTGAAAGCTCTACAAGTTTTCTTGAAAGCTCTACAAGTTCTATATTTTCAGCAATTGATTTTAACTTTTTCCCTGTCAGTGGATCGTTATATTTTTTATCAAGATTTTGACTTCTCGCTTTTGCCTCTTCTAAAACCTTTTCCAAACTCCCAAAATGTTGGATAAGCTCTGCTGCCCCCTTGGGACCGATTCCAGGAGCTCCGGGAATATTATCGGCGCTGTCTCCCATAATGGCTTGAACATCTACAATTTGCTCGGGCAACACTCCAAACTTTTCTTTTGCCTCAGGTGCGTTTGACCATTGGTTTTTTTTTGTATCGAGGCACCATGTTCTTTCAGAAACAAGCTGAAGCATGTCTTTATCCGCAGTCACAATAACAATCTTTCCATTTGATTTTTGAACAATGCTTGCGATGACATCGTCGGCTTCAAAACCTGCAACACTTAATTGCGGATAGCCCCATAATTCCATCACTTTTTGAGTATTTTCAATCTGTAGACTCAGATCTTCTGGCGGTGCGCTTCTGTTGGCTTTGTAATCTTTAAATATTTTTGCTCGAAAGGAGGGTTCTTTTCTGTCCCATACGAGAACGAGTTTTTTTGTTTTAAACATATTCGCAAGGGAGCGAATCATTTGAATAAAAGCAAAAGTTGCATGAGTGGGCGTTCCGTCTGGTGCCTGGAGATTGGTTTGCAATCCATAGTAAGCACGAAAAATATAAGAAGAAGCGTCAACGACCAATAAAGCATCTTCTAAAAATTTAGAATCGGGAGTCTTGCGAATAGGTTCTTGCACGGCGATTATGTTAGGCTGAGAAAGTCATGAAGCAAGCTTGGAAAGTAAAAATTTTTGAATGGGGTTCTTTTGCTCTTGATGGCGGAGCCATGTTTGGAATCATACCTAAACCGCTTTGGTCTAAAAACATTGTACCAGATGAATCCAATCGTATCCCCCTTTCACTTCGATCGCTTTACTTAGAGTGCGGCGAGCAACGAGTTTTAGTAGACCTTGGAATGGGTATTGATTGGGATGATAAATCAAAGAGTATTTACAAACTTCAAAGCGCACCCGTGGAAAATATTTTAAAAAAAGAGCTCAATCTCGAAGCAAAAGACATCACGCATGTTGTCCTCACTCATTTGCATTTTGATCATTG
>JBAXJW010000074.1:0-7046 GCA_037137635.1 bacterium
CAAGAGGTGAGAACAAAGCAAAAAGCGAGAGCTAAATTGCACATCAAAGCGGATGTTATTTTTTTCATTAAAATTGAGATTAAGCTACTCGTTTCACATTCTCAAATTTGTGAAAAATTTTGTTTGGCACTGCTCGCAATTTTGAGAAATTATTTCCAGTCGACTCGAAATTCAACACGATCTTTTTCAGGCATCTTTACCGCGAGTGTTCCTTTGTCTAATCCATGGCGAAAGATTCGATGTGTGATTTCTACGTCTCTTGCACAATATTCTGCGAGTTCTTCGAAGCGTCCTTGCTTAAACCATTCTACAGCAATTTTTCCATCAGCGGATTTTCCTTCGCCTAAGGTTCCTTGGGCAACGTATTCAAGTTTTATAAAGCGACGGTTCAGTCCTCTTTCAACTTCTTCCATGAGATCAAAAATGTCGACGTTTTCCATCTTAAGCCCGTAGCCCACCATCACGGGCAAGTCGAAGCGGCGGATATTGTAGCCTATAACCAAGCGTTCGTTCATAAGTTTTACGAGTTGAGGAAGATCTTTTTCAAAAAAAGTGAGCATTTTGCCAACTTTTGAATCAAAGGCGCAAGCGACGCTGATTCCAAGAGCGGAGAGGGCTTTTGAGTCGTTGATGTTGGGCGCAAGATCCTTCGTTTCGACATCGAAGCAAAGATAGTGTTTGTTTCGACCAAAAATAGAGGCAGGAGCAAGGTCTAGAGAAAAGGGAAGGCAGTGATCATGCTCCCAAAAGCTTGGTCGAATTTTAACTTTAGCCACTTTTGGTTAAGCTAGGACGACGGTCAAAAATCCGCAAGCTTTTATGAATCGAAGATAGAGTTATGCTAGAAATATTGTGGGACTAAAAAAAGGAAGTATATATGTCAGACACTCAAAATAAAGATGCTGCTCATTCAAGCGAAAGTGCTAACAAAAAAGGATATTTTGATGTTGAAAAAGAATACTCCGTCGGACAGCAAAAATTTGTTACAGGCGGCAAGGGTCGCGCTTGGGCAAATGTTCCCGATGAATTGTGGAATAATTGGATTTGGCAACAGCAAAACCGTGTCCGCACTTTAGAGAGATTAAAAGAAGTTATTAATGTCACGTCTGAAGAAGAGCAGGCTTATGAAAAAAGCTCTGCACTTTTTAATATGGCAATCACTCCTTACTATGCCGCGATGATGGACCCAGATAATCCAAATTGTCCGATTCGTTTGCAAAGCGTTCCAAATATGGGCGAGTTGACCGTTCTTCCAGAAGAAATGGAAGATCCATTGGCGGAAGAACAGCATATGCCTGTTCCTGGGATTACTCACCGTTATCCTGATCGCGTTTTATTCTATACAACGCACCATTGCCCCGTTTTTTGCCGTCACTGTACGCGTAAAAGAAAAGTTGCGGATCCTTCTTCTGCCGCTCAAAAAAAACAACTTGAAGATGGCATCGAATATATTCGCAAAACACCTTCTATTCGTGACGTGGTGATTAGTGGAGGCGATCCTCTTTCAAATTCTGATGAGCGCTTGGATTACATCATGGGCAGTTTGCGAAAAATTCCCCACGTGGAAGTTTTTCGTTTGGGTACTAGAAACCTCGTGACCCTTCCTCAGCGTGTAACCGATGATTTTTGCAGTATTCTCAAAAAACACGGACCTCTTTATGTACACACTCACTTTAATCACTACACAGAGTGTACGTCTGAAGCGTTTAAAGCGTGCTTGAAGATCGCTGAAGCGGGTTGTCCGATAAACAATCAAATGGTTCTCATGAAAGGCATTAACGATACTCCCGAAATCGTGAAAAAAACAAATCACATGATGCTCATGATGAGAGTGCGTCCTTATTATCTTTTCCAGTGCGATATGTCTCAAGGGATTGGTCACTTCCGCACACCTATCGAAACGGGGATTAACATTATTGAGAATCTTCGTGGACACACTTCAGGAATGGCTGTTCCGCATTTTGTTGTGGATGCACCCGGAGGCGGCGGAAAAATTCCGTTGTTACCGAAGTATGTTGTCAGCAAAAAAGATGAAACTTATGTGCTCAGAAATTATGCACACAAAGAATTTATTTATAAAAATCCGAAGTAATTTTTTGACTATTCAAAACTGTCACTTTGATCAGTAATTATTTGACGCGTCTTAAATTAAGGAGTTTTAAGAGATTCTTTGCTCTCTCCTAATTGCGCTTCTGATTTCCAAGGTTTCTACTATTGGGGCTAGGGGGAATCTCAATGAAAAAACTTTTGTCCGTATTGGCTGTGTTTGCGTTGTTTTCAGCAAACGCTAGTGAGTACATCGTTAAATTTAAAGATCCATCAAAATTGACTCGCAAGTCTGTGAACGTTAAGGGAATTGGAAACATTGCGTTTACGGATATTCATGAAGCAGGGGCTCTTGCAAAGATCAATTTAGAATCAAAAAGTGCTTCTTATGAAGCTCAGGTTTTGAGCAAGATTCTTGCGAATCCTGATGTAGAATACGTTACAAAAAGCTTTAAGCTTCGTACAAGTAATCAAGTGGATCTTTCAAAACTCAAAGAGCAATGGGCGATCAAAAAAGTTCAAGCAGAAAAAGCGTGGAATATCGCTGGAAACCTCGGATCAAAAAACGTAGTTGTTGCTGTGATTGATACAGGCGTTGATTCAAAACATGAATCACTCAAAGACAATGCGGTTCAAGGATACGATTTCAAAGATAATGACAACGATCCAAATGACGAAGCAGATCCAAACTGGCAGCAAACTCACAAGAATCCTGGCCATGGAACTCACTGTGCAGGAATCGTAGGTGCTTCGGGAGTTGTTCAGGGTGGAGTTGTAGGGATTAGCCCGAACGTTTCGATTATGCCTTTGCGTTTCATCGGTATCGATGGCTCAGGTGATTTAATGTCAGCTATCAAAGCAATGGATTATGCGATTGAGAAAAAAGTCGACGTGATTTCAGCAAGCTGGGGCGCAGAAGTTCCTGCTTCTCAAGCAACTCCGCTTATCGAAGCTGTAAAGCGCGTGAGCGATGCGGGTGTGATCATGGTTTCTGCTGCGGGGAACGGAGATCAAACGGGCGTTGGTTTTTCTAACGATTTACGTGATGAGTATCCAGCAAATGCAAACTTTGAAAATACAATCACTGTTGCTGCAAGCGATGAGAGTGATGCAAAAACATCTTTCTCAAACTTCGGACGCAAAAGTGTACATGTGGCCGCTCCTGGTTTAAAAATCATGAGCACTTTGCCAAACAATCAATACGCACTCTTAAGTGGAACTTCAATGGCAACGCCGCTTGTAGCGGGTCTTGTGGCATTGATTAAAGCGCAAAATAAAAACTTAAGTGGAATGCAAGTTCGCTCGATTCTTCAACAAACGGGTGCAAAAACGGCTATTGAAACAGCTTGTAACTGCCGAGTTGATGCGGGTTCTGCAGTCGAAACTGTGAAGAGCGCGAAACCTGTTCTTGTTCCTTATGCTTATACGTTATCGCCTGGTGCTTCTGTTAAGTTTGAAGTTTTAAATGCAAACGGTGCTGTGACTTATACTTCAAGCAATCCACAAGTAGCCGCTATTGATAGCGCAGGAAATTTAACGGCAAGTTCTGAAGGAGAAACTAAGGTAACGGCAACAGATGCATCTGGAACAAAGCTTGAGTCTGATAGCATTTTTGTTTGGAAGCGTTCTGAATCTACGGGTGGTGCTGGTGGTTGCCCATTGGGGAATCCTGCCCTCTGCGAAATTATTTGCAAAATTAGTCCGACTTTGCCTTGGTGCAAAAGCGTAAAATAATTTTTTAAGATTCTTAAGACGGCACTTTAGGTGATGGCAAAGATCATCTAAAGTGCTTTTTTATGATGAATGAATCTGAATTAGTTAAAATCCAAGAATGGCGTTGTTCTGTTAAAAAATTTGATTCAAAGAAAAAAATCTCACAAACGACATGGTCTGCTATCGAGAAAGCTCTTGTTCTTTCTCCTTCTTCTTATGGATTGCAGCCTTGGAAGTTTTTAGTCGTTACCAATCCTGAAATTCGAAAAAAATTAACTCCACTTAGTTGGGGTCAGTCACAAATTGAAGATTGTTCTCATTTGGTGGTTTTTGCTTTCCGAAATAAAATGGATGAGGCGTATGTTGAAAAATATGTGAGATCCATTATGGAAACTCGCGGTCTGACTGCAGATAAGCTCGAAGCTTATAAAAACATGATGGTGGGAGACATTGTGAAGGGGCCTCGCTCTGCAAAAGTTCAAGAATGGGCTTCTCGTCAGGTTTATATTGCGCTTGGAAATTTTATGACTTCCGCTGCGATGTTGGGAGTGGATACCTGTCCGATGGAAGGTATCGATCCAGCAAAGTACGATGAAGTTTTAGGACTTGCGGGAACTGAGTATTCTACAGTTGTGGCGTGCGCTGCTGGATATCGTGACTTAGAAGATGCGTATTCAAAACTGAAGAAGGTAAGGTTTTCACTTTCTGAAATTGTGAAAAATATTTAAGTGGCGGTCCCAGCAGGAATCGAACCTACAATTACTCTTTAGGAAAGAGTCGTTATATCCATTTAACTATGGGACCAAGTAGGACCAAGGGACCAGATCTCGAAAGAGTGATTTTAATATAGCCGAGGAATTTGAACGCGACTAGCCGCAAAAAGTTTCTTGAATCGATTGACTCTCTTGGGCTTCTTTTTATTCTGGAGTCTTAATTAAGGAGATTTTATGAGCTTTATGTCTTTGGTGAGTTCTTTATTAACCGTTGCTGCTTTGGGGTTAGTTTTTGATTGTTCTTCATCGAACAGGCCTGAACAAAAATCGAATTTAACTTACGGAGCTGTGAAAAAATCTATTGTAAAAGGTAAAACAAATCAGTCTGAGATTATTCACCTTTTAGGATCTCCAAACATTGTGACAAAAAACTCTCGTGGCGAAGAAGTTTGGACTTATAGCAAGCAATCTTATGATTCTGAGTCTGGTGGATTTGGTGGGGGAATTATTCTTTTTGGGGGCTCCAAAGCGTTTAGTTCATCGGCTTCGTCTTCTTTCGATTTGATTTTAACTTTTGATGATCGCGATATCGTAAGAGATTACTCAGTTGTTTCTTCTCAGTTTTAATTGAGAGTAAAAATAGAGACTTAAAAAAGGATTTCAAAATGAAAAAAATATTAGCGCTTAGCTTTTTATTAGCGGCATGTGCTGTGACTCCAGCTATTTCTCCTCAGCAAATTCGTGCCATGCAAATGCGTACTTTTGAAGACACGAGTTATGAGAACGTATTTCGTGCCTTTAAGTCAGTTCTTCAAGATGAAGGGTATGTCATTAAAAATCAAGATATGGTGGGTGGGTTGATTGTCGGATCTATTCAAAGAACCGACGGTATGTCTAACTTCAACATGGTCTTTAATGCAGGAAAAAATTACCGAACAGGCGAAAGTTACGAAGTGTCTGTGAATCTTGAGAAAATTGGAAAAACAATTGAAACAAGAACAACAATTCAGAGAATGGAATCCTATAGTATGGGTGGTTCTCAAGGTAACCCCATATTAGATCCCGAAACTTATAAAAATATTTACGAAAAAGTTTCTATTGAGGTTAAACGTAGGCAAGCTCAAGGCAAAGCTGGCTAAAGAAGAATTTGGCGTTTTGAGTGATTAAAATATTTAGATCTTTTTCAAAAGAACAATGGGCTTGGTCTTTTTACGACTGGGCCAACTCCGCTTTTGCAACAACAATCTTAGCGGGTTTCTTCCCTATCTTTTTCAAGCAGTATTACGCTGCTCAATTAGATTCCACTCAATCCACAGCATATTTAGGCTATGCAAATGCACTTTCTTTGCTTTTGGTTGTCTTCACAGCGCCTACACTTGGTCAACTGAGTGATAAGTCACATAATAAAAAGAAAATTTTGCTTTTCCTTACTTCTTTAGGTGCCTTTGCATCGATTGCAATGGGCTTTATTGCTCAAGGGGCTATATGGGGTTCGCTTGCCTCTTTTATTTTTGCAAATTTTGCCTTTTCTACAGCCTGTGCTCCTTATGATTCACTTCTAGTAAGCGTTGCTAATGATGAAGAAGCCGATCGCGTTTCGTCTTTGGGTTATGGAATGGGTTATTTAGGTGGGGGAATTCTTTTTGCTTTGAACTTGTGGATGTATCAAAATCCAACTCTTTTTGGTCTTTCGGATGGAGTGAGTGCTATCAAAGCTTCTTTTGTCACCGTGGGTGTGTGGTGGTTGCTTTTTAGCTCGCCCATTTTGAGTTTTGTAAAAGAAAAAGATCTAGGAATAAAATCTTCGAAAAATTCAGCTCAAGAAGCTCCGCATGTTTTTATTCAAAGTATTTTCAATGTGTTCAAAGAAAGCAAGAATCTTGGGTTTTTTCTTTTAGCGTATCTTCTTTATAACGACGGAGTGGGATCTGTGATTCGGATGGCTGTTGATTATGGAGTGAGTATCGGAATTGGCTCGGGTGAGCTGATGATTGCCTTGTTAGCGGTGCAGTTGATTGGATTTCCGGCAACGATTTTAGTGGGAGGGCTCACAAAAAAGTTCCCTCCTCGAAGAGTTATCTTTGCAATGATTGTAAACTATTTGATCGTGATTGCCTGGTCGAGTGTTTTGCATTCTAAGTGGGAATTCTTTTGTGTGGTCTTTTTGTTGGCGTGCTCACAAGGAGCTATTCAAGCTTTGAGTCGATCTCTTTTTATGAAATTAATTCCCAAAGAAAAAGCGGGCGAGTTTTTTGGCGTTTACAATCTTTTTGGAAAATTTTCTGGCATCATTGGATCGATGTTGATGGGTTCTGTGACTTGGCTTTCGGGAAGTCATCGCTTAGGCTTATTAAGTATAGCCTCTTTATTTTTAGCCGGAGCTTTTTTGCTCAATAAGGTTAAGGGAAAAGCTATAGAAATAGCTATAGAAATATAGATACATAAAGAGTTTAGGGGAGAGAGCATGACGAAACCATGGTATGCAAATTATCCAAAGTCAGTTCCACAAGAAGTTGATGTTGATTCGTTCAAAAATCTCGTAGAACTTTTTGAAAATAGTTTTAATCTTTATAA
>JBAXJW010000075.1:0-6995 GCA_037137635.1 bacterium
ATAAAAGCCCGAGCAAGAGTCCCACCGTTCCCAAGAACAAGCCTTCTAACTCAAACAACCAAAAAACATTTTGCGCACTCGCACCCATCGCCCTGAGCAAACCAATTTCGCGACGCTTTTCGGCGATTCGCAAACTGAGTGCAGAACTCACTGCAAGAGATCCAAAAAGCACAACGAAAAACAATGAAATCGCCATAGCTTTTTTTTCAAGATCTAGAGAATGCCAAAGAGCGGAGTCTAATTGCTTCCAATCTTTAAAAGCTGGATCAATTTTTTGCAACGAAGACAAAAACTCAGGCGCCTTATACGGATCTTTTAAAATAATTTCAATTCGTGAACGAAGACCCTGTGCCCCCAGCCATTCTTCTAAATCCTTTTCAGAAACCCATACATAAAAACGATCAACATCCATCAAGTCTGAGCGCTTAAAGCCTTTTAATTTTAGCTCAAGAGGCGCGCCCTCTAAATTCCATACATTTCGAAGGCGAAAGGCTTCCATCGAAGAGGCATGCAAAGCAAATCCCAACTCCTCACCCATCAATATCGACCCCGAAGGAAGCGAAGGATCTCCTTCGATCACAATACCTGAGCCCGTAAAAATTTTGCCCTCACGCAAGGGTTCCACAAGCCCCTCAAACTGCAATTTAATTTTGATATCTTTGAGCTCAGGCCCAAGTTTTCCTTGAACCTTTGAAGCGACTTCTTTTAAGTCTGATCGAAGCGGGCCCTCTAACAAAAGATGAGCTTTTGATGATAAATGTTCATCGCGAATTTGCTTTTGAAGCCCCTCCATAACATTTAAAGTTGTGAGCCAAGCAGATAAACCAAGAGCCGTTGCCAAAATCGCAAAGCGATTCATCCAACGCACCGCAGGGCGCGCCGCCTTTGAAAAAAGGTGCTTATAAAGAAGCCCTTCTAACCCCGTTATCATGGCACAAGTTTAGCAAAGTCAGAGCAACATAGATATATACACTGATATACAAGAAAGAATCTTGTGTTATAAGAAAGGGCACTATGGCAGGAGTTAATAAAGTAATTTTAGTTGGCAACCTTGGAAAAGATCCCGAGCTCAGACACACACCCCAAGGACAAGCCGTTGCAAATTTCCCACTCGCAACCAGCGAATCTTGGGCTGATAAAAACGGACAAAAACAAGAACGAACAGAATGGCACAAAGTTGTTGTATGGGGAAAGCCCGCTGAAAATGTTGCAAAATACCTCTCAAAAGGTCGCAAAGCCTACGTAGAAGGACGCCTTCAAACACGCGCTTGGGACGATAAAGACGGCCAAAAGCGTTACACAACTGAAATTGTTGCGACAACCGTACAGTTTCTCGATACTCAAGGCTCACGCTCAGAAAGCAGCTCGAGCAATGATGGAAACGATCCATTTGGCGCACCTCCTGATTTCGGTGGATCTCAAGGCGGAAGCGACGAGATCCCCTTCTAGATTTTAGATTTTGGAATTATAATTTAAGCGGATGAACAAAAAGCGGGTCAGCAAAAAGCCGCCTTCGCCTTCCCAAAAGAAGAGTCAAAAAGAAAAAACTCCTGCGCCCAAAAAAGCATCTAAAAAATTAGAAGAAATCGAAACGATTGAAGACGGAATCATCGAAGAGCACTTACCGGTTCTCAAAAAAAACTATCCACTCAAGCCTTCCGTTAGCACCGATGATCCGCTTGCAATTTACTTAAGAGAAATTCAAAAGATTGCTCTCTTGGACATAAAAGAAGAGCAAGAACTTGCACGAAAAGCATTTGACGAAAAAGATCCCGCATCTGCAAAAAAATTAATTCAAGCCAATCTTCGCTTTGTGGTGAAAATTGCTTTTGAATACGCACGCCTTGGGCACAAAGTTCTCGACCTTATTCAAGAAGGAAACGTAGGACTCATTCAAGCCGTCAATCACTTTAATCCCTACAAAGAAGTTCGTCTGACGACCTATGCTGTATGGTGGATCAGAAGCTACATTCGAGATTACCTTCTTCGCAATTGGTCGATTGTTCGAATTGGAACAACTGCTGCTCAGAAAAAACTTTTCTATCGCCTGAAAAAAGAACAAGAAAAATGGGAGCGCCTTGGGATCAAACCTCAAATCAAAGCGATCGCTCAAAACTTGCAAGTGAGCGAAGAAGACGTCGAGACCATGCAGAAAAGACTCTCCGGCAAAGACTCTTCTCTTTCTCCACGACCGAGATCTGATGGCGGCGAAGATATTTCCTTTGAAAATACTTTAAGAGACGAAGGTCCCCTTCCCTCCGCTCATATTGAGGAAGAAGAAGACTCGTGGCTTATTCAAAAAGCACTTGAGGAATTTCAAGATGAGCTCGACGAGCGCGAAAAAGATTTCGTGAAGCGAAGATTACTTTCTGAAACTCCCATCACACTTGAAGAGTTTGGAAAAACTTACGGAATTTCAAAAGAACGCTCTCGACAAATTGAAGAGCGCATCAAAAAAAAGCTCAAAGACTATCTTCTTAAATATTATCCAGAAATCTCTTTGGACTAATCGATGCAAGTTTATACAATTCCAACTGACTCAACATCATGGCCGCAAATTGCGTACGTTGAAAATGATCAAAATAATTTTCGCAAAAGCTCAAAAGAACTTCAGTCGCTTGTTGAAAAAAACTTTGCTCCTGCGACCACGAGCCTGAGCCACACACAAAGCCATAGCTTTCTTGCATTCACAAACGAAAGCACTTGGCTCAGATTGGGTATCGATGCAGAAGAAAAAAACAGAAAAGTTCTTCCCAGCGTAAAAAGCAAAATCCTAAAAAACCTCGATTGTTCAGAAGCGACTCAACTCGAAACGCTTTACATTTGGACGGCAAAAGAAGCCGCTTTTAAAACCTTTTCTTTTTTAGGTGCAACCGTTATCGGTGAAACTTACCTTGAAAAAGTTGAAGAAAATGAATTTGAAATTTTCTACGTAGATTCAAATCAAAAAAAACACACAGCACGGGGTATCTGGATTGAACTATGCGATCATCTTATAGCTCTTACTAAACTTGAGAAATAAGCGAAGAAGGAAAATCCCTCTATCTTTTAAAATTTTGATAACGGATAACTTTATTCAAGCTACCATTAAGCAAAGAGTCATTGCTTAATTTATTAAAATTTTCTTGTTTAAAACTTTCTTTATCGAGTCTTTCACGATGTAGGCGCTCACTATCCATTCTTAACTTTTCTGTTTCATGACTTATAATTATGTTTTCGAGATTCACTAACCTACCCTGCGCAGGCTGAGAGACAAGATCTTCTCGTGTCTTTACACTTGGATGAACACTTTTTTTTCGGGCCGCCAAATAATAAAATTTTTCATAAACTTTAAAAAAAGTTTTCTTATTGTTCCCCTCACAAAGTCTAAACTCAAAACTATCCTGAGTTTTCTTTCTTAAAAACTGCCCATCTTTTGACGCAACATCAATCACATGTGATTCTTGGCAGAATGCTTTTTTATATCCATTCTCATAAAAACTCATTAAGTTACTTGTCACAACTCTATCCTCTGAACAGATTTTAAGTTTTGAAACTGAGGAATTAAAATCTTTTCCATCTGCAGCATCCCTTACTCCAAGGTCATAGGCTCCTTGTGAATTACAATTTTTTGCTTTTTCAAAACCTTCATTATAGTCACGGCTATAATCTTGATACGAGTAACCAGTAGAAGCTTTGCACTCTCGATCAAACCACAAACTCGGTGTAAACACATTGCCATTCATCATATCGGTATAACCTCTTACAGAAGCTAGCTCTTGAGTACAAAAGCTTTTCTCAAACGAAGCACATCCAGACAAAAAAAAGAAATAAAAAGAAATAAAAAGAAATAAAAAAATAAATTTATTGGAATTCGATAATTTCACAATACACTCCCAATCGGCAACTATCTATACTTTTCGTTAATGTCGTTAAGCATCGTTCTTTCTCTTAGGTTTTGACGCTTAAGACTTTCCCTATCGAAAATAAATTGTCTTACGTGTTCTTTTTCAAGTCTATCTCTTTCATTTTCATGAGCTCCTAAAATATTTTCAATCCTAATTTTTTTTTCATTGTCCCTAGACTTAATTCTCTTCCGCTCTAGATCAAAAACATCTTTATAAGAAGCTGCAGCTTTGGCGACAAGATCGATTGGACACTTTCCTAAAACCTGATCAAGCCCAAGGCTTATATTTTGTTTTTTTTGAGCATGCGAAATTGCTTCATAACTTATTCCTGAAGAGCTACATTTATTTCTTAGCTCAAAAGAGTATGTCTCTTTATAAATTTTAAAAAGATTTTTTTGATTATCCTTACAAGATTCAAATTCGTGAATCTTCTTAATCTTTTCCTTTAAGTCTTCAGCATCTTTTTTTGCAATTTTTTTAATATTCGATTCTTGGCAAAATTCAATTTTAAAAGCATTTTGGTAATGATTTAATAAAACATTTTTTGTTTCAATATCTTCTGAACAGACGTTGAATTTTGATACGGACGCTTTAAAAAATTTTCCTGTGACAGCATCAGTTATCCCAAGATCATTAGCCCCATCAGGAGAGCAATGTTCTTTTTTTATTTTCTCTAAACTATCTGCACACCCAGAAAGGAGAAAAATAGAAAAAATAAAAAAACTATATTCACTTTTACATTTAAATAATTTCATGTGATTTGTAAGTCTAATTACCCATTTTTACGCAACGTGTCAAAGGGTAATTCTAAAGACATTGAAAAAGCTGAACAATTTCAAATACTTGCACGAAAACTTTAGGGTTTTAAAAAATCTGCCGATAAGTACTATATACGATCCAAAAAGAGCAGAGAGGCCTCTCTAAAAAATCCTTCCAAATGAGCATCAAAACGATCCAAAAGCGGACTGTCCACGTCTAGAACCCCTATACCTTCATCACCCTTATATAAAGGAATAACCAATTCAGAACGAGACGCTGAATCGCACGCAATATGCCCTTCAAAAGAATGAACATCTGGAACATTTAAAAGCTTTTTTTCTAAAAAAGCTGTTCCACAAACTCCCTTGCCTAGCTTAATTCGAGTACACGCAATCTTTCCCTGAAAAGGGCCCAAGACAAGCTCATCGCCTTTTAAAAAATAAAAACCCACCCAATTGAGATCTGAAATATTTTCATAAAGAAAAGCACTCATATTTGCCGCGTTGGCAATCATATCTGTTTCATCTTCAAGCAACGATTTCAATTCACTCAGGAGGTTCATCTGCTTTTTTAAACTTTCATCTTTAAAACTTTTTTGCGTAATTTTTCTTGGTAGCGAGATAGTTTTTGAGTCAAAGCGTGATTATCTGAGGCTAAAATTTTTACAGCCAATAAGCCCGCATTGTGACTGTTATCAATCGCAACAGTTGCCACAGGAATTCCCGCTGGCATCTGCACAATAGAGAGCAAAGAATCCATTCCATCCAATTTTGTAATCGAAACCGGGACGCCAATCACAGGCAACGTAGTGAGCGATGCCACCATTCCAGGCAGATGAGCTGCACCACCTGCACCCGCGATGATTACACGAAAACCTTTTGATTGAGCTTGTGTAGCAAAATCATACATTTCTTTTGGAGTTCGATGAGCAGACACAACTTTTTTCAGATAAGGAATTTTAAATTCTTCCAAGATTTCCCACGCGGCTTTCATGCGAGGAGCATCCGAAGCGCTTCCCATGATGACAGCAACAAGGGGTGCTTTCTTTGAAGATTTAGTGAACGCTTTCAGCTTAGACATATTCACGAATCCTAGCCCATGCTTTTTCTTCTTGCAGGGTTAAAATACTTTTCATGTTTGCCAAGCTAAGATCTTCAGAAAAGATTTGATTGATATGGCCGAGCTTTCGACCCTTTCGAAGTTCTTTTTTTCCATACCAGTAAAAGCTAGAGGAACTCTTGAAATTGTCCGTGTCTATTTTTTCAAAAAAAACTTCGGTCTTTAATCCGCAAGATAAGCAATCGAAACTTTCGGTGCCCAAAAGATTTTTCATCATAATTTTTTGAGAAAGCGCTTCTATTGCTATCGAATCAAATCCGCTTGCTGACTTTAGATGCAATTCAAACTGATTGATCGAAAAAGCATCCAACGTAATGTGGCCCGTATTGTGAACACGAGGGGCCACTTCGTTCAGATATAATTTTCCCTGAGACCAAAACAACTCAAAGGCGGCGACCCCCACATAAGACAAGTCATCAAGTAAAGTTTTTATCTTAACAAGAAGCTTTTCACATTCTTGTGAAGCCTCGGGAAGAAAGTCTTTTGCTGGTCCATACACCCACTCACAAATTCCTTTTTTCTGTTCACTTATCAAAAGAGGATAATTTAGAAAACTCCCCTTCGAATCTCGAGCAACAATCAAAGAACACTCAGCCTCAAAAGGAATTTCTTCCTCTAAATAAACAAGAGCTCCTTTTTCCTGAGCTTTCCTTAAAAACAACTTCCATTCATCAACCCCGTGGGATCGTGTAAGAAAAAAATTCCCGTACCCGTCGTAACCCTGGCGACTCCACTTTGCGACCCACTTCCCAAAAGGCACTTCACCTTCTAAAAGCTGAGCTTTAGCCGTCGGTAAATTGTATTTTTCAAAAAGCTTTTTCTGCTCCCACTTATCCGACAAAAGCCGCATAACTTGAGCTCGAGGAAAAACATTCTCGTCATGACTTAGTAAAGAATGCCAAAGTGAAAAATCTAAAAACTCACTTTCAAAAAAAAGAGAATCGCAATTTTCGATCGATTCTCTTCGACCCTCTTCCGTTAAGAGTTTTGATTGAGGTATAAATTCGTCTGCAATTGAAAAAGCGGGATCACCCTCCACTCCTCCAATAATTCGCAAAGAGTCGCCACGCCGCTTCACTTCTCGCCCTAACATCCACGCGAGTTGGCCTGAGCCAAAGATTCCTATGCGCACAAACGCATTCTACTATGAACTTTGGCCCAAAGGCAGAACCCAGATTGAAAAACTTAGGAAAGACCTTGCATGGAATGAGCTTTTTGCTAGAAAAAACG
>JBAXJW010000076.1:0-6971 GCA_037137635.1 bacterium
GCTTATTACTCGGACCCGGATACAACCTTGGATAATGCTGAGGATATTGCGCTTCAAGAAACTATTCATAGAGTAGAAATAAAAGACGGAATGAGTATTCTGGAATTGGGATGTGGTTGGGGTTCTTTGACTTTGGCCATGGCTCGAAAGTTTCCTAAGTCAAAAATTGTGGCTTTATCAAATTCACAGCCACAGCGTCTTTATATTGAAGAGCGTTGTCAGAGTGAAGGCCTTCAAAATGTACAAATCCTCACTCGAAATATTGAAAATGTTGAAAATTTAGCAGATGAATTTGGCCTTTTTGATCGGGTTGTGAGTGTCGAGATGTTTGAGCATTTAAGAAATTATGAGTTATTGCTCCATCGAATTTCCACGTGGTTAAAGCCCGAGGGTAAATTGTTTGTTCATATATTTACACATAAAAATTCACCTTATTTTTTTGAAACAGAAGGTAAAGATAATTGGATGGGTAAATATTTTTTTACGGGTGGACAAATGCCCAGCCAGAGTCTTTTTAGCTATTTTCAAAAGGATTTGAAACTCACAAAGCAGTGGCTGTGGAATGGGACTCATTATTCAAAAACTTCAGAGGATTGGCTTAAGAATTTGGATCAAAAAAAACCTGAAGTGATGGAGATCTTCAAGAAAACTTACGGTGAAAAAGATGCCGGTCGCTGGTTTCATCGCTGGCGTATCTTCTTTTTGTCATGTGCTGAACTGTTTGGATTTGATAAAGGTGAAGAGTGGGGCGTCTCTCACTACCTTTTTGTGAAGAAAAGTAATTAGACTATTTTTTTGAAAGTTTAAATTCAAAGCGAATTTGTTTAATTTCTTTTTCTTGAATCAATTGAATGATTTCATCGGTGTTTTTGTGTATGGCTTCTTCTGCTGCAAGATCAAGGCGTTCAAATCCAGATGATTTGTGAATTTCAAAGCTTTGTCTTCCTTGCGTATTATTATTCGTTACCTTGAAAATGACCTCTCCTTCTTCTTTAAGGAGTCTTGAAAGACGAGGGTAGTTTGTTTCAAAAGTTAATTCAGAAGTTAATTCAGAAGTTAATTCAGAAGTTAATTCAGAAGACTGTTGGGATGAATTAATTGAGCTTTTCGAGGCGCTCCAATGATCGGAAGGTGAGTCTTCTGAAAAGTTTCTTATTGTGGACTGTCCCTTTCTGGTTGATTTTATTTGTGAGCTTTTACTTTCACTTTTGAATCGAATAATGGTTTTCGTTTTAGTTAAAGGTTCTATTGGGCTCTTTTTCAAAAAGAAAATCAATAAAAACAGATGAATGAGTGCAGAAATAAGGAGGAACTTTTTAGAATGAATATCTAAGAGAGAGTTTTGTGTAGAGACCCGGGCTTCCAAATCCATCAATTTCCTCGTACTTTGTATTCAGGATATTCTCGATGTGAAATCTCGCAAGGATATTTTCTTTTATTTTGTATTCAAGGTGTGAATTAAAAAGCCAGTAGGGCTTGATTGTCTTTTGGCTATAATCAACGGCATCAATGTCTTTTTTGTGTCCGATAAAAGTAGTTTCTTGGTTGAGTTTCATTTTTGGAGAAATTGAGTAGTTCAGCGAAAGTAGGCCTTTGTGTTCGGCAACCCTTAAAGATTGAGTGTGTGTCCAGGTATAACTGAGGCGGCTTCTAATTTGAGAGGTCCACTTGCTTTCAAGAGCATTTTCGATGCCATAGTTTCTTTTGGATCCTCCGTTGAAATACTTTTCTTTTGTAAAATCATATTCAATGCTTTGTTTTAAGTTGTTTGCAAAGAAGATTGTCTCAAGTGTTGATCTTAAATATTGGAAACCCTGTAGAATGCCTAATTCATAGGAAAAAACATTTTCAGCTTGGAGTGTGGGATTTCCATAGCTTGAGTAAAGCTGATAGAGGCTTGCGCTTTTGTAAGCTTTGCCCCCAGATAGATGAAGGACGGTGTCTGTTTGGGGAAGGGATTCGTAAAGACTTATGAAAAAAGAAGAGTTGAGTTTTGGGTTGAGGTTGAAATCTTTTTCAATTCTGAGGCCTGTTTTGAAGCTAAAGTTCCCATAGTCCATATCGTATATGTTTTTGAGTGCTAAATTGAGTTTTTGTTTGTTAAGGACTCCGCCTGTTTCGTTACTTTTTCCATTTTCAAATTGAGTTTCTAAAGAAGAAGTAATTTTTTTGTTGGAGGAAATTTTGAAAGAATTTTCGTTTTCTGCAGAAAAAAAATCACTTTCATATCGAGCGTATTCCACTGAGTTTTTATGATATCTAAAATCTTTTTGATAAGAGAGGGCCGTTTTGTTTTGGTAATTTTTAGACGGGGTGTAGAGAGCATTTAGGTGAGTAGCAGCTGATAAGCCTGAGTCTTGAGCTCCTTTTTCATCTCCGCCTATACCTCCCCTTAAGTCTGCATCGTTTAACGAATGGCTAAGTGAAGCGCTTGAGGCGAGCCTCCATTTTTCAGAAATTTTGAGTTCGTTATAGATAAAGCTATTTTGCGAGGTTCTTCCGTCTCTTTCTGAGTTTCCTAATCTAGAATCTGCAGAGGAAATTCCTCTTGTGGAAAAAATTCCTCCATAAAAAAGAGTGCCTGAGTGAGGAGTGCTTTTTTTGTAGCTTCCTTCAAGTCCATAGCTATCGTATGTGGCAATACTTCCTTCGGTTGTTATTGTTGGGGAATCTTTGTGTTTTGAGGATTTTTCTTCGCTATTTTTAATCAAAACAACTGCGCCTGTTGAGTTAGATCCCCAGATGCTTGCTTCAGGACCTCTAATGATTTCAATTTTTTCTTCTCCTGAAAGTTTTAATTTTGAAAAGTCAAAACTAGAGCTTGGATCAAGAGGGTCGTTCAATCTTATCCCATTCCAAATGACGAGGATGTTTCCGTTGCCGAGTCCGCGAATGGAACTTGTGCTGATTCCTTGGTAATTAGAATGAATTTGAATGCTACTTTCTTTTTTTAAGGCTTCACCAAGAGTTTTTTGAGAAGAGCTGAGAAGGTTTTCTTTGGGAATTTGATAAGATTGACGAGAGTAAGGCTCGTCAATCTCTTGACTCTCAACGGAGATGAGGATTTCTTCTTGAGCGTTTATTCTTAGGGGCATTACAAGGCTCAAAAATATGGCCGAAAAATAAAAAAATTTCATTGAATTTGAACTCTTAGAGATGAATCATAAGAGAGTGTTTGACAATGAAATAATTGTTTTTGATGGCGGAATTGGAACAGAGCTTTATGGAAAGGGATTTTTTATCAATCGTCCTTTCGAAGAGCTCAATATTAGCTCACCAGGAGATGTTCTAGCTGTTCACGAGGCTTATATCAAAGCGGGTGCAAGCGTTATTACGACGAATACTTTTTCAATAAGCCGACCGCAGTTGAAAAAGTTTGATATCGAAGACAAGCAGGGTGAGTTAATCAAAGCGGCTCTTGAAATTGCTAATAAAGCTCGTAAGGGTACGGACGTTAAGATCGGTCTTTCTATTGGACCAACGGGGGTTTTAATTGAGCCCTTGGGGCCTACAAGTCGCAAAGAAGCTCGTGAGTATTTTGCAGAAATTGCATCACATGCTTTGAAGCTAGGAGGTTTTGATCTTTATATTTTAGAAACGTTTACAAATATTTCTGAACTAGAGGATGCGATAGAGGGTGTTCGAAGTGTTGATCCTAAAAATCCTATACTGGCTTCTTTTGCTCCTATCAGTCATCAAGATAATTTGATTCAAAGTTTTGTGGATCGGATTTCTCATCGAGATGACATTCAAGCTTTAGGGATCAATTGTGGCCAAGGGCCGAGTGATTTATTAAAGATTTTAAAAAAAATAATTCCTTTAGTTTCTAAACCTGTGGTCGTGCAGCCAAACGCTGGTATTCCAAATCAAGTAAATGGTCGTTATTTTTACATGACGAGTCCCGATTACATGGCAAAATATGCCAAGAATTTTGTAGAAGCAGGAGCTGTGGGAGTAGGTGGCTGTTGTGGAACCGGCCCAGATCATATTCGAGCGATTCGAAATGCTGTTCGAATGTTGAATTCTAAAAGAGTCAAAGTTGAGCGTGATTTAAGTCTCGAAAAAAAAGGGACACAAAAAACTCAAATTGATCAAAGGTCTCTCTTTGAACGTAAAGAATCATACATGGGCCAAAAGTTGCTTGAAGGACGAAAGATTTTTTCTATAGAAGTGCTTCCCCCTAAAGGTCCTGATGTTGAGAAATTTTTACAACAATTGCAATTAATCGATCAAAACAATGTTGATTTTGTAAACGTTCCAGATGGTCCACGTGCAAGTACTCGCATTAGTTCTTTGCATGTTTCTTCTCTTATAAATAGAGATCCTCGATTTAAATTAAAAGCATTGCCTCACCTGACAACACGAGATCGCAATCTTATTGCGCTTCAGTCAGATCTTTTGGGCGCTTATGTGAATTCTGTTTATGATGTTCTTGTTGTGACGGGTGATCCTCCTAAGTTGGGAAACAATCGTGAGGCGACTTCTGTTTACGATGTTGATGCGATTGGTTTAACGTACATGATGAATTGTTTGAATAAAGGTGTGAGTCCTAAAGGTGAGAATTTAGGGAAGCCTACCAGTTTTGGAATCGGAGTCGCAGCAAATCCTACAGCTGTGAATATGGAACTCGAGATTCAACGTTGGAAGTATAAGTGCGAATCTGGAGCCGATTTCGCTGTGACTCAACCTATTTTTGATCCTGATGCTTATTTGCGTTGGAGAGAAAAAACAGCTTCTGATAATCGA
The DNA here is from genome assembly GCA_037137635.1 of bacterium. GTDB lineage: Bacteria > Bdellovibrionota > UBA2428 > UBA2428 > UBA2428 > CANIGN01. The sequence continues at coordinate 4,747 of JBAXJW010000076.1, forward strand.
CCACATCTTATCGGAATTTGGCCCTTCATTAGTTATGCAAATGCTGAATTTCTTGCTCATGAGGTTCCTGGGGTGAAAGTTCCAGATTCTGTTTTGCAAGAAATGGAAAAGACAAAAGATAATAAAGAAGAAGCTATTAAGCGTGGAATTGAAATCGCTCTGCAAACCATGAAAAAATTAGAAAATTCTTGTGAGGGCTTTTGTGTGAATGCTCCTTTGGGTAAGGTAGAAGTGGCTCTGGAACTTATAAAGCTTTTTAGGAAATGAAAAGTATTTAAAAGAATGAAAATTAAAGTTGAATCTCGATCTGAGAATTTTGAACTTCAAGTAAATGTTGGTCATAAGCTTTTGCATTTCCTGCAAGATGCGGGAATTCCTGTGAACGCAGCTTGTGGTGGCGCAGGGAGTTGCACCAAGTGCCGAGTGAAAATCAAAGAGGGGTTTGTTGCGATTACAGCAGCCGATCGAAAAGCTTTTTCAGAATCAGAACTTGCTGCTGGATGGCGCCTTTCTTGCCAAGCTCATCCAAGAACAAATCTAAACTGCTTGGTGCCTGATGTAGAGAATCTCAACGCAAAGCCTCGGGTGATTGTAAGCAAAGAGCAATCTCCTTGTTCAAATCCGGTACTTGTTTGCGATTTAGGCTCAACAGGTGTTGTCGTTGCTTTAGCAAATGAAAGTGGAAGGATTTTAGTAGAAACTCATTTGCTCAATAAGCAGGTTCGTTTTGGCGCGGACGTCATGACTCGATTAAAAGTTGCTCAGGATCGAGGTGTGTCTTTGCTTCATGAAAAGATTTTGGAATCTCTTGAGCCCTGTCTAAAAGAGATTGAAAAAGCAAGCCCTGAACTTTTTGCTAAGGCAAAACAAAAAGGGCTTTTTTGCTCAGGTAACTCAGCAATCCTTAGTTTTTTACATAACTGGGATATTTCTTCTCTTGCCGTTTTTCCTTTTCAGCCTCTTCATAAAGAATCTTTTGAGACTTTTTCTGAAAAGCTTAAAATAAATTTAAAATCACTTCCCTTGTTAGGTGGTTTTGTGGGAGCCGATACGTTTGCCGGGCTTTATTATATTGAAACTTTGAAGGCTCAGGAGCCTTGGATGCTTGTTGATATTGGAACGAATACAGAGATCGTTTTGGCAAACGGCAAGGGAGACTTTTATTTTTCGAGTGCGCCAGCAGGGCCTGCCTTCGAGGGTGGCAATATTGTTCAGGGAATGCGTGCAGAAGCAGGAGCCATTAGCCATGCTTTCTATAGAAATTCTAAATGGGATCTCGAAACGATTGGTCAAGATAAGGCTCGGGGAATTTGTGGTTCGGGATTGATGGATATCCTCTTTGAGGCTGTCAACGGTGAGTTACTTCAGAAAGATGGGTATCTTCCTGATGGTAAGTTAATGCTCAATGAAGAAATTTATCTTGTTGCCGATGACGTCCGCGAATTTCAACTAGCAAAATCAGCAACCCGAACAGCTTGCGATCTTTTGATTGATAGAGCGGGTGTTCGTCCTCAAAAAATATTTCTTGCGGGTACTTTTGCAGAACATCTTCGAGAAGAGTCCGTGCGAGGAATTGGGCTACTTCCAGAGCAAATTCCTTTCGAAACAATTGGAAATAGTTCACTCAAAGGAACACTTCTTTTTGCGATTGCGAGTTCTCAAGAGCAGAAAAGGTATAGTGCTGAGCTTTTAAAGAAATTAAAGCCTCTCGAGCTTGCTTTACAGGATGATTTTCAGGATGCTTTTGTAAGGAACTTAAATTTCTGAGTTATAACTTTTTATAAGTGGGGAAAGTGTATGGATTTTAGAAGCGAACTCAAAAAAAGAATACTTGTTTTAGATGGTTCCATGGGAGCTTTGCTTCAAAATCGTGGATTGCCTGCCGGTATGGCCCCTGATGTGTGGATGATGGATAATGCAGACGTCATATTCAAGGCTCAGAAAGAATATGCAGATGCGGGAGCTGATATTCTTCTGACAAACACCTTTGGCGCGAGTAAGTGGCGTCTTGCTGAATATCAAGCTGATAAGCGATTGTATGAGATCAACGCAAAAGCTATTGAGGTTGCGCGTAAAGCAAGTGCAGGACGTTGTTTCGTGGCCGGTGACATTGGACCATCAGGAGAAACTATTTTTCCAACAGGGCAAAAATCTTTTGATGAAGTCTGCGAGATTTTTTATGAGCAAGCCGTTGCGCTTGTTAAAATCGGTGTTGATTTGATCGT
>JBAXJW010000077.1:0-6893 GCA_037137635.1 bacterium
CACTTCCCGATGAAGCTCTAGAAATTCTTAGCAAAGAAGTCGTCGATGTGGGCCTTTTTGATATTTGGTTTCCTAAAGGCGACGGGATTGATCTTCTAAAAAAAGTTCGTCAAAACTATCCACGTATTCTTCCCATTATGATGTCTGGTCATGGGACAATTGAAATGGCTTTAAGCGCTATTCGCCTTGGAGCTTACGACTTTTTGGAGAAACCTCTCGAGCTTGAAAAGGTTCTTGTTGTTTTAAAAAATGCTCTTGAAACACGTGATCTTCGAAACGAAAACGAACGACTCAATCATTTGCTCTTTGAAAAAGGACAAATGCTAGGTTCTTCCAAAGCTCTTTCGCAACTCAAGGCTCAAATTCAACGTGCCGCGATTGCAACCTCTCCTATTACTTTGATTGGCGAGTTAGGTGTAGGAAAAAATCTTTGCGCAAGACTTCTGCACGATCTTTGCTCGCGACAAAAACAACCCCTCGTCACTTGGAGCCCTCTTTCTCATACAGAAAATTCTTTGAGCGAAAGTCTTTTTGGGAGTGAATTGAATCAAAACGCAATTCCCCTCCGCAAGGAAGGAGCACTGGAATATGTACGCGAAGGAACTCTCGTTATTGGAGACCTCGAAAAGATTCCAACCTTTTTGCAAAATCGCTTGGCAGAAGTGATCAAACGAGGAAGTTTTTTACGTGAAAACGGCAAGCAATCCATTCCCTTCAAAGGAAGAATCGTTGCCACTAGCACTCGTCCTCTGTCGGAGGAGCAACGTTTTGGCAAAATCACTCCTGAGCTTTTTCATCTTCTAAACGGAATTGAAATTCAAGTTCCCTCACTGAGAGATCGCAAAGAAGATGTTTTAGAAATTTTTGATTATTTCCTCGCTCGTGCAAGCGCCGACCAAGGTATTCATAAACCTCAAATTTCTGAGGAATTAAAAAACTGGCTCACTCATTACGAATGGCCCGGAAACGTTCGAGAACTCAAAAACATTGCCGAGCGTATCCTCATCCTTGCTGGTGAAGAACGAAAAGTTCTTAATATTTCTGATTTACCCGAAGAAATTCAAAACGCAGCTTCTCATCCTGACGATTTTTCAGACGTAGATTTTCGCTCACTTCAAGATCCTGATGGTCCGCTTCGAAAATTGCGCGGAGAATTTGAAAAATCCATCATCATGCAAAGACTTCATAAGCTTGGTGGGAATGTCACAAAAACCGCTGATTCTCTAGGAATCGAGCGCGCTCACTTACACCGAAAGATGCGACAGTTTGGGTTGCACTCTTCGCGCGATCCACAAAGCAACGAAAGTCACTAAAGGGGCAAGCGATTGAACTCATTAAAAGCTTCTACAAAATTAGCCATCGCTCACGACACGAATGACCGACAAGCATTTTTAGAAAACCTCAAACTTTTGGGAGACCTTCCTCTTATTCATAAAATTGGTCTCAAGATGCTCCCCCGGCTTGAAAAAAGTGATTGGAAACTTTTTCAAGATAAAGAAATTTTTATAGATGCCAAATTGCACGATATCCCCTCACAAGTAAGCGATACTGTGAAAGCTTATGGAGAATGCGGAGCAAAATATTTAACCGTGCACCTTTCAGGCGGAAAACAAATGCTCACGGAAGCTCAAAAAGCTGCAAGCACTTACAATCTTCAATTGCTGGGAGTGAGCATTCTTACCTCCCTCACAGATGCAGACCTTTTGGATATTGGGCTTCAACAAACTCAAGTCAGCGTTGAAAAACTTATCAAGCTTGGTAAAAACTCAGGACTTAACTCTTTTGTGATGAGCGCTCAGGAAGTCTCTTCTATCAAAAAAATATATCCCGATGTTTATTGTGTGACCCCGGGTATTTCTCTTGAGGGAGAAAGCAAGCAAAGCGATCAGAATAGAACGGCAAGCATCCAAGAGGCTGTTAAAGCTGGATCGGACATGCTTGTGGTGGGAAGAGCTATTTTAAACGCTCCTAAGCCCTATTTAGCCGCCAAACGGGCTCTCGAGCTAATTGCTTCTTGCTCCTAAGCCTGACAAAGCCTACAAAAAAAGTGTGAGACCTTTTCCTCCCAAAAAAAACTCAAGCTCTGCTCAAGACAACTGGATCTGGGGTGAACACAGTGTTGAGGCCTGCCTCGAAACAAAACCTGAATCTATTCTCGAAATCTTTGTTGAAAAAAAAGCTTCTCACGCGCTTTCTCGTCTTGGAAAAAAACTTGAGGGCTTTCAATACTCTTATGTCGAAAAGCTTCCCCGTTTTTTAGCAGAAAAAAGAACCCAAGGTGTAGCAGCCAAAATCAAAGAATTTCCCGTCTATGGAATCGAAAAATTCTATGAAAAAGATCTCTCAAAAAAAAGACAAATTCTGATTCTTGACCGGGTTCAAGACATTCAAAACTTTGGGGCCATTCTGCGCTCTGCCGCGGCTCTTGGTGCTCAAGAAGTCATTATTGGAAGTCGCGAGCAAGCTCCTGTAAACGGAACCGTCGCTCAGGTATCAGCTGGAAACATTTTCAAGCTCGACATCTATGTTTGCCACAACCTCGCTAAAACTTGCGAAAAGTTAAAAGAATTAGATTTTGAACTCTTTGCCCTTGATAGCGGCGGAGTGACCCTTGAACAAGCACTGACAGCTTCCCAGGGCGCTTCTATTGGATGGATTCTCGGATCTGAAGAAGATGGCATCCAAAACCTCGTATCAAAAATAGCTCACAAAAAAGTAGGAATTCCCATGCTCCCTGGAGTCGAAAGCCTTAACGTTTCGAATTCTGCGGCTATTGCTCTTTATGCGGGTTCTCAAAAGCTAAAAGCTTAGATTTAAAAAAAAGGAATTTTTTTATCAAAATTCTAAAACTTGGCTTGTCAGTGGGGCTGAGTTGATCTTAATTATTCAAACGTCCATTGTGCTGGCGTAGCTCAATTGGTAGAGCACCGGTTTTGTAAACCGGTGGTTGCGGGTTCGAGTCCCATCGCCAGCTCCATATTCTGCGCAACCGAGCGGGATAAGGCAGAGCGGAGAGTTACCGAAGTGGCCAAACGGGGCAGACTGTAAATCTGCTGGCTTATGCCTTCGATGGTTCGAATCCATCACTCTCCACCATTCTTAACAAAAAATTCATAATATCTTCTTTTCAATAGAGTTAGAATAATGACATGGGACGTGTGGCCGGTTCTTTTCTTACTATCAGCTTTTACAGCCTCTTAATCACGGGTAAAATTCAAAATGTTCCAGAAAGATTTATTCCCCAAACGATTAGAAACTTAAAAGAATTATCTGCAAATTTTCAGCCACTTATAAGTCCCCAAAAAAAATCTTCTACTTCTCAAAAAAACCTCCGAGAAGCTCTAAGAGGCTATAGTGATCAAGAAATTCAACGAATGTTGGATATCGCTTCAGCTCAATAGAAATATGAAAACTATTTCAAGATTGTCAGTTTTATTATCAATACCAATCATTTTATACCTTTACCTAAGACAGACGAATAATCTTAAAACAAGTGACTTTAAACGACTCGCTTTCCACATGAAAGAAATCCTTCAAAACATGAAACCCGTTCTTAAACCTCATACACAAAACAAACAGACCGCAAACAAGATTCAAAACACTTTAAATGGCTACTCGAAAGAAGACGAAAAGAAAATCCTCGATACAGCTGAAGGCTTGTAAATGTAATTTCACTTGCTTCTGATAAATCCAACGTCCTAAATGGTAAGCGTGAATCACACAAAGCACTTTCGTGCTCTTTTCATTTTTTCTGTCATAAGCTTTTTTCTACACGCGCAAAATACTCTCAAAATAGCAAAAACAAATATCTTTGATATAAATGCTGCCGGCTTTAGTGAAAAATATAACCTTGTCTCAACAGCAACTCAGAACATCGACATGGTTTATTTTATTATTGAAGACGATTACTCAACCTCGTTTTTTTTTAAAAATGTCCTCGAAAAAATGAAGCTTGCTAAAGAAAAGGGCTCTCCTATTCGAACTCGTGTTTTGGTGGATTACTTCATGAGCGAAAAGCAACTTCCTTTTTTGAGGCTTTTAGAAAATTCAGGAATTGAAATCAAACGTTATGGAGGCCCCCATCCCGAATGGATTACGAACATGAAGGAACTCAATATAGACTCTCAAAGTTTTTTATCAGGATTGATGGCCCAAGATGCTCAAATCATTAAAGACTCACTCCCCAAAGAACTCAAAGAAAGCTTTGGAAACGATACATTTGCTCATTTAACACCACAAGAAAAGCTGAGTCTCATCCTGGCAACCATTCAAAGACTTGGGCCAGCAGGTCCAAAGATGTATACGGGTCTCACGAGTTTTCTTTTTCGCACGCACCACAAGCTGCTTCTCATTGACGGAAAGTGTTTCATGACCGGAGGGAGAAACCTCAGCGATGAATATCACTCCTCTCGGGGAGATGTTTTAATCGACGGAAATGCAGAACTCGGAATTGAGCCTCGCCACTATCCGTTTCAAGATATCGATGTGTCGTCTTGCCTTGAAAATAAAACGGATTATTCAGAGAGCGTTCTCACACAAAGTTTTGAGCGCTTATGGAAACACTCACTAAACGTTGATCTCCATACAAGCTTTACAGCACCCGAGCTTGAAACAAATAACATCACAAAAATTGAAGAGCTTCATCGAAAAGCTCAAATGGCTGAGCATCTTCTTAAAAACACTCAAAGCTCTCTAACCCTTGAACAAGCTGGAGGCTTAAACGCTCAGTATGTTGAAAATCTTATGACCCCTACATCCATCATCAACTCTGGCATCACAGATCTCTACACAAACCTTTTTAAGAGCTTAGATGAAGGCGATGAGGCCTCTTTTGTGAACGCTTACTTTTATCTCGACCCCAAACTCTTCACAGGTCATCAAGAAAAAGATTCCAAAATGAAACTGCTCTACACTTCCATGATTGAAGCTGCTCAAAGAAAGGCAAAACTCAGCATTCACACCAACTCAATTACAACAACTGATTTAAGTATCGTGAACGTTTTAAGTTATCCTTTTTATAGAAAATTTGTGAGTGAAAATATTCAGATTAAAGAACTCTATAAAGGTTCCGGCCTTGACCAAGGATCTCTCCACAAAAAAGCTGCCTACTTCTCAAGACCACAAAAGGGAGATGTTTTAATTGTGGGCTCCTACAATTTAGATGCCAGATCTCATTACAAAGATACAAACGTTGCTCTTTCAATAGAAATTCCAGACAAGATTAGAGAAGAAGCTTTCAAGGCTTTTAATCGATATACAAGCGGATCACTCAAATGGAGTACTGTTGATGAAACTCGACTTCATGAAATTGATGAAGCAGTTGTCAAAGACAAAAATAAAATAAAACTTCGAAGGTTTCTTTATCCTTTTAGGAATGAAATTTAACTTTTTTAAATCAAATCTTTAACAGCTTCGCGCTCGTCTTTGAGCTCTTTTTCAGTGACTTGAATCTTTTCTTTACAGAATGAGTTGAGCTCTACACCCTCAACGACCTTCCAATGAGTTCCATCGAAACGAATAGGATAACTAAACATCAATCCCTTATCGATTCCATATTCGCCATTTGAAGAAACAGCCACTGAAAAACAAGTATCACCTTTAGTCGGGAAAGTTAACGCTTTCACTGTATCCAAAACTGCATTCGCTGCAGAAGCCGCCGAAGAAGCTCCACGGGCTTTGATAACAGCTGCGCCACGTTTACCTACAGTCTCAAGAAAAGTTGTCTTGAGCCATTCAGCATCCGTAATAACGTCAGTGACTTTTTGTCCGTTAATTTTAGCATTCGTAAAATCAGAATACATTGTAGGGGAATGGTTGCCCCAGATAGCGAGATTTGAAATCGCTTCGACAGGCACTCCAGCCTTCATCGCCAACTGAGAATACGCACGATTTTGATCGAGCATCGTCATCGCAAAGAAGTTCTTTTCAGGAATTTTTCCTGCAGCAGCTTTTTTACAGATCCAAGCGTTTGTATTGCATGGATTTCCAACGACCAATACTTTTACTGTAGGTTTTGCAACTTGAGCTAAAGCTTTACCTTGCTCAATAAAAATACTTCCGTTGATTTTTAACAAATCGCTTCGCTCCATACCCTCTTTACGAGGAACGCTGCCTACAAGCAAAGCCCAATCAATATCTTTAAAAGCAACATTGAGCTCTGAAGTTGTAGTTACGGAAGCAAGGCAGGGGAAGGCACAATCTTGAAGTTCCATCTTCACCCCTTCCAATGCTGGAAGAGCTCTTTCGAGTTCGAGCAAGTTTAAGTGAACTTTTGTATCCGCTCCAAAAACTTCTCCAGATGCGATTCGAAAAAGAAGAGCATAACCGATTTGACCAGCTGCTCCTGTGACTGCGACTCTTACTTCTTTTTGTGCCATATTACGTTCCCCTTCTGAGTGCCTTTCTAAAAAATTAATTAAAAACGATTTTGAACTTCATGCGCTTCAAAGAAATAAGCAATTTCTCTTTGAGCAGAAGCAGGAGAGTCACTTCCATGAACCGCGTTTGCTTCGATACTATCTGCAAAGTCTTTGCGAATTGTTCCAGGAAGAGCATTTGCTGGATTTGTAGCACCCATGATTTCACGGTTACGAACAACGACATTTTCGCCTTCCAAAACCATCAACACTACAGGGCCGCTTGTCATAAAGCTTACAAGTGAGCCAAAGAAAGGTCTTTCTTTGTGTTCAGCATAAAAACCTTCCGCTTTTTCTTTTGTGAGTTTTGTTAACTTCATTGCAGCGATACGAATATTACTTTTTTCAAATCGATCAACGATCGCTCCGATCGCATTTTTTTGAACAGCATTGGGTTTAATGATTGAAAAGGTTTTTTCCATACTGGATAAATAGATATCCCGATCCCCAAACGAGTCAAAAACTTTTAAAAAAAGG
>JBAXJW010000078.1:0-6778 GCA_037137635.1 bacterium
TTTGTGTTTAACTTTTTCAGAAATGATTTCAGCAGAGAGGGGCTCGAGGTAATGAGCTTCTACTTTTGCAAAGGGTTTTGGGATAAAACCCTTTGACCATGATTTGTGAAAGGTCCAGCGACGATCAGCAAGGGCTACAGTCGGAACAACGGGTGCGTTGAGAATTTCGGCAAGTTTAAAGATTCCGTTTTTTGTAAGACCCACAGGACCTCGTGGTCCATCGGCTGCAAAAGTAATGTAGCAAAGTTTTTCTTCTTTGCTGATTCTGAGCAATTCTAAGAATCCAGAAGCTGCTCCACGTGAAGAACTGCCGCGGGCAACTCTGAATCCAATTTTATGAAAAAATTTTGTGAGCAAATTTCCGTCTTTGCTATGAGAAACTAAAACTCCCACAGGCTTCCCTATGTAAAAAGCGGAAAGGGAAATATCATCTTGGTGAAGATGTCCAAATATTGTGGGAAGTCCTTGGTCAATCCGTTTTTGAATTTCAAGAGGATAGGGGCCTGGAATTTTTTTCCAAGTGAGTCTCAGCATCCAATGTGCGAAGTAAATAAATTCAACAAGAAGAAATTCTTTTATTTGTTGTAGCATTTCTTGATTTGTTGATAGATTCCTTCGGGATCAAGACCGTAAACTTTGAGATTGTCTTGGGGGCTTCCAGAAGCTCCAAAATCACGAACTCCTACTTTGCAAAGTGGAAAGTAAGCATGTTTCTCGATGAGATTCTCGGCGATAACGCTTGCAAGACCTCCAACGGTGTAATGATCCTCAACGCTCACTATGAGTTGAGGTTTAAGCTCTGCAATTTTTGAAAAATTCTCATGAGCAACGGGACTTATCCACGAAGCGTTCACGATGCTTACTTTGTGTCCTTCGATTCTGAGACGATCGGCAACCTTGATACAACTCTCAAGAAGTCCACCGGAATTAATCAGCATGATGCTGTTGGGTTCAGTATGTAAGAAATCCCAATGACCGACTTTGACTTTTTGAGATTCTGTAGACCATTTGATTGATTTTAAGTTTTGTCGAGTTAAACGAAAGTAACAGGGACCTTTGTGTGAGAGGCTCCACTCAAGAAGTCGTTTTGTGTCTGCTTCGTCAGCTGGTTGCAAAACAGTCATGTGAGGAAGAACGCGCATAAGAGCCAAATCTTCGAGTGCCATTTGGCTGTGGCCATCCTCTCCAATTCCCACTCCTGCATGAGTTCCAATGAGTCTTACGTTTGCATTTGTAAAGGAAACGCTCATTCGAATTTGATCAAAGCGACCTGTTAAGAAACATCCAAAGCTTGCCGCAAAAGGAATGAAATCTGCTCGCGCAAGCCCTGCCGCAACGCCAATCATATTCGCTTCAGCGATTCCCATGTTGAAAAAACGATCAGGAAATTTTTTAGCAAAATGTTGTGTCTGAGTTGATTTTGAAAGATCTGCATCAAGAGCCACAATGCGTGGATTCTTTGCGCCGAATTCTTGGAGAAATTCTCCGAATGCCGCACGAGAGGCTTTTGCCTTCACTTGTGAATCTGTTAGCTGATCAAGTAATTGAGAGCTGCTCATAAGTTTGCTCCTTCGAGAAGTGAGCCATTGGGGCGATTATTCTCGCCGTAAATTTCATCAAGAGAACGTTTTAATTCTTCTTTGTTGGGAGCCTTGCCGTGCCAATCAATCACGCGTTCCATGGATTTCACTCCTTGGCCTTTGAGAGTACGTGCTATGATAAATTGCGCGGGCGCATGAGTTTTGATCTCTATAGATTTTAATTTATCTTGAATCGCTTTGACGTCTTGTCCGTTAATTTCGCTGACATTGAGGCGAAAAGCTTTGAGTTTGTCTGCGAGAGGTTCGAGATCCATAATTTCTTTCACGGGGCCATCAATTTGGCCTTCGTTAGCATCGAGTATAAAAATTAAATTTCCGGGTAAAAATTTACCGCAGCTCATGAGACATTCCCAAACTTGTCCTTCTTGAGATTCGCCGTCTCCAAGTATGCAGTAAACTTTTGGTAATCTCTTGAGTTCGCCCTTTTCGAATTTCACTCTCAATCCGAGTGCTAAGCCGAGCGCAACGGAAACTCCTTGTCCAAGGCTTCCCGTGGAGGCTTCCATCAAAGGGTAGCGTAAGTGATCGGGGTGGCCTTGCAAGAAGTGGCCACTTTTGCGAAGTCCGCGCAACTCTTTTGCGTCGAAGTATCCGAGTTGAGAATAAAGTGCATAGAGAGCGGGTACTCCATGGCCTTTTGATAAAACAAGACGATCGCGTTCAGGATTTTGTTGATCGCTTGGAGATTGTAAAAAGTTACCATCAAAAATAGCTGTTAATATCTCAACAAGTGAAAGAGATCCGCCCGGATGACCTGACTCAGCAAGAAAAATTGATTCTAAAATTGCTTGTCTGAGGGCAAGACGAACGGGGCTCGAGGTAGGTGAGCCTGCAGGCCATGTAAATGTCATAGCTTATTGTTAGTCAGCGAAGATCGGCGATTCAATCTTAATTTTCTTCAAAAATGCCGCACTAAACAAGAAGTAAAATAACGGGTCCTCATGTTATGCTTAATTGAAAACAATGCCTCATTTAAAAGACGATCCAGTTATCCGTTTTGTCGTGGACTGTGCAAAAAAAAGAAAATGGATAAAAAAGGTTTGGCTTTTTGGCTCTCGTTCAAAACAGAAACATTCTCAAACTTCAGATTACGATTTGGCCGTTGAAGTTGATGTCTTTGAAGAACTCCCTTGGGGCGAGTTTTGCTTGGAACTTCGTGAGAAAAATCCAAGTTTAAATCAATTGGATCTTTTGAGGCTGGACATCATAGAAAAAGATTTTGGAGAGAGAATAAAAAGAGAAGGTATAAAAATTTATGAGCGATTACAAAACGAATAAAGGAAATTTAGAACGTGCTCTCAAGTCGCTTCAAGATTCAGTTTCTGCTCCTATTCTAGAAAAAAGAGACTTATCGGGAATTATCAAAGATTTTGAGCTGGTTTATGAACTAACTTGGAAAACATTACAATCTCTTTTGAAAGAAGAAGGAATTGCAGCACCCTTTCCGAGGGTTGTCTTTGAGGAAGCTTTTAAACGGGGCTTATTTACGGAAAATCATATTTGGAAAGAAATCATGGAAGCTAGAAACAGATCGACTCATGTTTATAGCGAAGAAGATGCACGAAAACTATCAGAGGAAATTATTAAAAAATATTATGCTTCTTTTGAAAAATGTTTTCGTGAGATGAGTGCCGCAAAGCCTTAAAACTGCAAAACAGCTATCCTTTAGGAGCACGTGAAGGGTCTACAGTGATCACGAGTTCGACTCGGCGATTGCGCATTTTTCCAGCAGCTGTTTTGTTGCTCTCTATAGGTTGAGATTGGCCTGCGCCTTCTGTGCTGAGATATTTGCTGGGGACACCTTTTGAAATTAAGCGCGTAGACACAGCGTGCGCACGTCGCTCAGAGAGTGATTGGTTGTAGCTTTCGCTTCCGTCTGAATCAGTGTGGCCAATCACGGCTATATTGTTTTCAGGATATTTTTTGAGGATGTCTGCAATTTGATCGATGTTTGTGGATGTGGTGCTTTTGAGGTTCGAAGATCCAGAGTTGAAAAGTATATCGCTTTTGAGCCGAGCAATGATTCCATTTTCAGTTCTTTTCACTTCTGCAATTTTTTCAAGTTCGCGAGCTTGCTTGTCGAGGCGATTTCCAACTAACCCTCCAATAGCTGCGCCGAGTCCCGCACCAATGAGAGCGCCTTTTCCAGCGTGACCAGATTGTGATCCAAAGAGGGCGCCTAACGCGGCTCCTGCTCCAGCACCAATGCCTGCACCCGTAGCAGTTTTTTCACCAGGAGTGGCGCAGGAGAAAAGTCCTAAAACAAGAACTAAAGAAATAGGTTTTTTTGAATTCAAAATGTTCGTAAAGCTCATGGACCAAATTATATGAGAAGAAAATTAAGCAGCCAAGGTCTCGCGCAAAACTTTACTTTCACTAAGTTTCCTATGTGCTTCTATAAAGGCAGGAACGAGTTTAGGGTCAAACTGTGATCCTGCGCAGCGTTCAAGCTCTTTGTAGGCTTCTTCAATGTTTCTGTTTTTTTGATAGACGCGCATAGAGGTCATCGCATCAAAAGTATCGCACACAAAAATGAGTCGAGCATATTGAGGAATCTTTTCTTCTTTTAATTGATCCGGATAACCTTTGCCGTCCCATCTTTCATGGTGAGCGCGAACGGTGATGCCAATGTGCTTGAGTGAATTAATGCTTTCAACGAGCTTTTGGCTATCAATAGGGTGGTGTTGCATAATGCGAAATTCTTCTGCATCAAGGCGACCTGGTTTTTTAAGAATCAAATCGGGAGTGAAAATTTTTCCAATATCGTGGAAAAGTCCACAGAGTGTAGCTTCTGCTAAGTCTTCAGTGTCGAGATTGAGTTCAAGTCCAAGTGAAAGAACGAGTTCCGCAACGCGAAAACAATGGAAAAAAGTATAAGGATCGCGATCGTAAAGACGGTAAAGAAGACGACGAGTTTTTTCTTGAGCAGCGAGTTGTCTCACTTGGAATTTCACTTGAGTTTGAGTGCATGATTTTACTGTCTCATCAAGTAATGAGATTAAAGAGGGTAATTTATTCACAAAAAAACATCTTCTCCTTAAATAAGTCTTCGGCCTATCAGTGTTGAGTCTTTACTGAAAAGTTAAAGGGTTAAGGAGAAAAAATTGTTGAATTGTTAAGATTCTGTAAATCCATGTTTTAAAAAGAGGTGTCTAGCCTCTCGAAGCATCTCTTCTACGGTTTTGGAATTATCTTGAGGATCAATTTTTCCAAGAAAAGTTGCCTTAATTGTGCCACCGTATAGAGGTAAAAGCTTGCCTTTCGGTAGGATTTTCCACGGTTTTTCAAGAGCTAAAACAATAATGGGAACTTTTGTTTTTTGAGCAATTCGAAAAGCACCTGTTTTGAAAGGAAGAAGATGTCCCTTGGGGCTTCTTGTTCCTTCCGGCGCCATGTAAAATTGAAAACCATCCTTCAATCGTTGAGTGATCGTTTTAAGAGCTTTGTCTCCGGAGCTTCGATTTCCACGTCTTACGGCTACAAAGTGTGAAGCGAGCATTCCCCATCCTAAAAAAGGAATGAGAAGAAGTTCAACTTTACCAAGCATTCGAAGGCAGCCCGATGTGGCTGCATATGTTATGGGAATATCAATCAAGCTCGAATGATTTGAGATAATTAAGCAGGGCTCATCGGGATTATAAAACTTACGATTTATAACTTCTACGTTTATTCCAAGAAAAAAATTCAACAGGTCAGCGCTGTTTTTAATAATTTTGTTTTGCCATTTTCGTGGTGCAAAAATAAGACGCAACAAAATTAAAAAAGTGCTTATCAAAATAAAAACCAAGATAACGCCTAGCGCTCCGATAAGCGCCTTGATGTAGCCACGGTAGCGAAGGTTTTTTTCTTTGAGCACTTTCAAAAAATAACACAAGCGTCAGATTCTTAACAGAGCGTGAAGTGTTTTATGAATGTAAATGGATCAAATTTCTTTTCTTAAAAAGCAATTGTTTAATATTGCAGCATCTCATATCTTTAAAGTGTGGCAGCAAATTTAAGCGCATCATTTGTTCGTTCAATGTGTATCGGTGAAATTGAAGAAGAAATTCTTTTTCCTTATCCCAAATTAAAAGAAGGCGAAAAAGAAATTCTTAAAACGATTCACGATAGTGTTTCTTCTTGGCTCAAGTCTAAGCAAGGTGAATTTCGTAAGTGGGACAAAAAAGGTGAGCTTCCCAAAGAAATCATCGAAGAGATGAAGCAAATGGGGCTTTTTGGCGTCATTATCCCAGAAGAGTTTGGTGGTATGGGATTGAGCACAATCGCTTATCAAAGACTTATTAGCGAATTGGCTCAGTATGATGGATCTCTTCTCATTACGATGGCGGCTCATAGCAGTATTGGAATGAAGGGGTTGTTGTTATTTGGAACAAAAGAACAAAAACAAAAGTATCTTCCTAAGCTTGCAACAGGCGAGATGATTGCGGCTTACTGTTTAACTGAAGCCGGTGCAGGATCAGATGCGGCTTCTATCAAAACAAAAGCTGTGCGCGATGGAGATGATTGGATTCTTAACGGCGAAAAAATTTGGATCACAAACGGAGGAATCGCAGATTTCTTTACTGTTTTTGCAGCTACGGATACTCCTGAAGGAAAAATTACGGGCTTCATTGTGACAAGAGACATGAACGGTGTGACATCTGGCCCTCACGAAGACAAGATGGGACTGCGAGCAAGTTCTACGACAACTGTGAATTTTGAAAATGTGCGCGTTCCCAAAGAAAATGTTCTCGGTGAAGTTGGAAAAGGTTTTAAAACAGCGGTTCGTATTTTGAATCACGGTCGTACGGGTGGACTCGGTGGTGGCTGTGTCGGCGTGATGAAAAAGTGTATCGCCCTTTCCACAAAGCAAGCTAAAATTCGTAAGCAATTTGGGAAAAGTATCTCTGAATTTGGCTTGATCAAAAAGAAAATTGGTCAAATGGTGGTGGATTGTTATGCAACAGAATCTGTTGTGACGATTGTCTCTAGTTTGATTGATGCGGGATATGAGGATTACGCGGTTGAGGCGGCTATTTCCAAAATTTTTGCTTCTGAAGCTTTGTGGCGCGCAACCGATGAAGCCCTGCAAATTGCGGGCGGCAATGGCTTTATGGCCGAGTACCCCTATGAGCAACTCATGAGAGATGCTCGTGTGAACAGAATTTTTGAAGGGACTAATGAAGTTTTAAGTCTCT
>JBAXJW010000079.1:0-6761 GCA_037137635.1 bacterium
GCTTTTGCTCGTTTGCTCACAATATACATTTAAGCTCGAAAGTCTAAGATGCCAAGCCTGTTTATGGGTAGCTTCGATGTGACGTAAGGTCGATACTTTTAAAGTTATTTGACAGCGAATTCCCCCTAAAATTTTGCTAATTTAAACTCAATGAGCAAGTGGATTTACTTCTTTGGTGGCGATGGCAAAACAAACATGACAGAGGGCAAGGGTGAGATGAAAGATCTCTTGGGCGGCAAGGGCGCTAATCTTGCTGAAATGGCTCGTTTGGGCCTTGATGTTCCTCCGGGCTTTACGATATCCACTGACGTTTGCACCTATTTTTATGCAAACAACAAAACTTATCCTGCCTCTCTTGAAAAAGACATCAAAGAAAACATGGCTCGTCTTGAAAAATGTATGGGCCTTCAGTTTGGCAGCAAAGAGAATCCACTTCTCGTGAGCGTTCGCTCAGGTGCTCGTGCAAGTATGCCGGGGATGATGGATACGGTTTTGAATCTTGGTTTGAACGATGAAACAGCCGAGGGCTTAGCGAAGATGTTTAATAACTCTCGTTTTGCTTTGGATTGCTACCGTCGCTTCATACAAATGTATTCAGATGTTGTGTTAAATGTTCACGTTTCAAATTTTGAAAGCTTGATTGAAGAACAAAAAGATCTTTCAGGAGTGAAAATCGACTCGGAACTCAAAGAAGATGATCTTTTGCGCCTCATTAAAAAATTCAAAGAGGTTGTCCTTTCTGAAGGTCATGTGAAGTTTCCTCAGGATGTGAATGAGCAGCTTAATGGTGCCATTGGCGCCGTGTTTGGTTCTTGGATGACTCCTAGAGCAGTACACTACAGAAAAATGGAAAGTATTCCCGAAAGCTGGGGTACTGGGGTAAGCGTGCAGTCCATGGTTTATGGCAACATGAACAATGACTGTGCAACAGGAGTTTTGTTCACTCGAAATCCTGCAACAGGAAAAGCGGGAGTTTTTGGAGAATATCTCGAGAACGCACAGGGCGAAGATGTAGTTGCAGGAATTCGTAATCCTCATCCGATTAGTAAAAAACAAAAAGAAGAAGGCGGTGGATCTGCTTCTCTCGAAGAGAGTATGCCCGAAGTGTATAAGCAAATTTCAGACATCTGCAAAAAGCTTGAAGGCCACTACAAGGATATGCAAGACATTGAGTTCACGATTCAAAACCGTAGGCTCTTTATGCTCCAAACTCGACGAGGAAAGCGCACCGCTCAAGCAGCTGTAAAGGTCGCGATCGATATGGTGAAAGAAGGCCTCATTGATAAGAACGAGGGTATTATGCGTGTTGATCCTTATTCGATCGATCAACTTCTGCATCCTCGTCTTGATCCAAGTAAAAAGGGCAAGCCCATTGCTAAGGGATTGCCTGCATCACCTGGTGCTGTTTGTGGTGAGGTAGTTTTTCAATCAAATGATGCTGAAAAGAAAAAGGCTCAAGGTAAAAGAGTTATTTTGGTCAGGCACGAAACATCTCCCGAAGACATACACGGAATGGATGCGTCTGTTGGAATTTTAACAGCGCTTGGTGGAATGACTTCTCACGCAGCGGTTGTTGCTCGAGGAATGGGTAAGAGCTGTATCGCAGGTTGTGCGGATTTGCATATCGATTACAAGCTGAAACAATTTGTGGTCAACAAAGGCGAAAATGTTGTAATCAAAGAGGGCGATATCATCACTCTCGATGCTAATACGGGCGAGATATTTGCAGGAGAAATTCCAACTTTAAGTTCAACGTTAGACGATGATTTTGGTCAGCTCATGCAGTGGTCAGACTCGGTTCGTCGAATGAAGATTCGAACAAATGCTGATACTCCTCACGATGCGCGTACTGCAAGAGCTTTTGGTGCGGAGGGCATTGGTCTTTGTCGTACGGAGCACATGTTCTTTGATCCTGAGAGAATTGATGCTGTTCGAGCTATGATTTTGTCTGATTCTCCCGACGAGAGAGCTCGTGCTCTTGAGAGTATTTTTCCTTTTCAGAAAAACGATTTCGTAAAAATCTTTGTTGAGATGAAGGGGTTGCCTGTCACGATTCGCTTGCTCGATCCACCTTTGCATGAGTTTTTACCTCATTCTCCGAAAGACATCGAAAACTTAGCTGCAAAGCTTGGAACTTCTGTGGATCGTTTGATGAAAAAAGCAGAAACTTTGCATGAGATAAATCCCATGCTTGGGCACCGTGGATGTCGATTGGGAATTTCATTCCCTGAAATTTATTTGATGCAAGCTCGTGCGATTGGAGAAGCAATTGTCGAAGCTGCTGCGATCACAAAAGAATCAGTTGAAGCCGAGATCATGATTCCTCTGACAATGGAGAAAAAAGAACTTGCTATTTTGAGTGATAAAATTCGCAATGAGGTTAAATCTATTTTAGCTAAAGCGAAGCTCGATCAAGAATTCAAATGTGGAACGATGATCGAAATCCCACGAGCAGCGCTTTTGTCGGATCAAATTGCAGAAATTGCGGATTTCTTTTCTTTTGGAACAAACGATCTGACTCAAATGACATTGGGATTGTCTCGCGATGATAGTGGTCGCTTCTTACCTGAGTACATTGATCGTGGAATTTTTGCACGCGATCCCTTTGCGAGTATTGATGTTGAAGGGGTGGGGCAACTTGTGCGTATGAGCGTTGAAAAAGCCCGTAAGACAAAAGCAAATTTCAAAACTGGAGTTTGCGGTGAGCACGGTGGCGATCCTCGCTCGATATTCTTCTTTGAAGAAGCAGGACTTGATTATGTTTCTTGTTCGCCGTATCGCGTGCCCGCAGCTCGTCTTGCAGCTGCTCAAGCAAAGCTTATGAAGAAGAGCTGATTAGTTTAGAAAAAATCTTCCTTAGGTTGCCAAAGACCGAACAATTTTAGCAATAGTTTCAAGACTTGGGTTTCCGCTGGGACTCAGGGCTTCGTATAAGGTTGCCCGGCCGATTCCAATTTTTTTTGAGAATGTTTTTTTATTTCCGACTGTATAGATATGGCTACTGAGGACTTCTTTAAAGCTTGTAACGTCACCATCAAGTAGGCATTCCACAAGAACTTGAGCAATTTTTTTCGGATTTTTTAATAAAGGGGTGCTTTTGTGGATGTAGTTTTTTACCCCTTTTTTTAATTTCCCAATAGGTAGGTTATGGAGAGAGTAAGTTTTTTGCTTTTTTGATATCGCGGTCTTGGCCATTTTTATTTCCTCCCCACAATAGAACGAACTTTTTTTCTTCGGTTCTTGCTAGGTAAACTCTTAATCCTTGTTTCCATTTTAATTCAATGAGTGGGCCTTCAATATGCTTATAGATTCCTAAATGGCCAAAGCTCTTGAGTCTTTCCAGTCTTGCATCTACTAAAAGCCTTTGTTTATCGCTTAAACGAGATTGCCAAATTAGATATTCATCTGTCATTTCAACAGAGAACATCTTTAGAGTCCATTATACCAGACACCTGATTTCAAGGGAAATTTAATATTTTTGCTTGGTTTTGAGAACATGGCTTTAACCAAGCAAGAGCCATGCCCTTAAGAAGTTTATTAATAAAGCAAACCAGCAACGCAGGCGGAGATGAAGCATGCAAGAGTTCCGCCAATGACAGCTTTCACTCCAAGTTTTGCAAGGTTCGGCCGTTGATTGGGAGCCATGACCCCAATCCCTCCGAGTTGAATTCCAATTGAAGAAAAATTTGCAAATCCACAAAGAGCATAAGAGCAAATAATCATGGTTCGATCCGATAAGAGTGATCCATCTTTTGCAAGATGCACGTAAGCAACAAATTCGTTGAGGACTGTCTTTTCGCCTAAGAGTTTTCCAACAATCATGGATTCAGACCAAGGCACACCCAAGAGCCAGGCAAGGGGCCGACAAACGTAACCCATGATAAAAGAAAAGTTGAGAGGCTGTTCTATCCCGAGCCAAATCCCTAGATTGCCAACTCCCGCATCAAATAACGCAATAATCGCAATGAAGGCAATAAGCATCGCCGCCACGTTGATCGCAAGTTTCATCCCCTCACTTGCTCCACGCGCAATCGCTTCGATAGCATTTGTGTCGAGATCGATTTTAGGAACTTTAACTTGACCCGTTGTTGCGGGTTTGCCTGTTTCGGGACACATGATTTTTGAAACCACCATCCCTGCAAAACAAGAAGAGAAACTCGCGGTGAGCAAGTGCCCTGCAATGTCGGGAACACGTTCTTTGAGAAGCCCGATGTATGCTGCTTCCACTCCAGCAGCAATTGTTGCCATGCCTCCGACCATGATGCAAAAAATTTCACTTTGGGTCATTCCCGCAATGTAGGGTTTGACGATCAAAGGGGCTTCGGTTTGTCCGATAAAAATATTCGCAGCATTTGAAAGAGTTTCAGCGCCTGATGTCTTCATTGTTTTTTGCATCACCCACGCTACAACTTTGACAACTCGTTGAAGAATGTTGAGGTGAAATAAAAGTGCCATCAGAGCACTAAAGAAAACGATCGAAGGAAGTGCACGAAAGGCAAAAACAAAACCCCAGGGTTCGCGAGCTTCTGCCAGAGGGCCAAAAAGAAATTGTGCGCCTGCAAATGTAAAGTCGATGATCGTGCTGACAAAAATATTGAGCCCTTCAAATACAAAGCGAAAAAGCCCTCGAATTTGAAAAGCAGGGACTCCCAAAATTAAAAAAGCAAACAGAAAGAGCAAGGTCAGACCACTTACAATTCCCTTCCACTGAATGGCTTTTCTATTGTTTGAAAGAGCGTAGGCCAGCGTGAGAAACGCAATAATTCCGATGAGGCTCATAAGACGATCCGGTATCTGAAAAAGCATGAGAAGGGTTTACCCCAGTGTTCGAAGGCTGGCTACTTTGGCTTCATTTCCCAGAAGTGAAGTTGTTGTGGCTCTAAAATAAAGAGCGATTTCATGAATTTTTTGATGAGTTTTGCTCCTCGAAGAAGACGATCTTGTGCGCTCAATCGATTTACAATGAGAGCTTTGATGTCGTCTTCAACTTGAGGGAGCTCAGAGTATTTAGAATGGTTAAAGCTAAAGGGGCCGACACTTAAATTTGAAAGATCGATGGTTTCTGTGTGGGGACTGAGTGCGAGGTAGCCTTCACTTGATTTTGATCCGAGTGGAAATGTGAATTGCTCGTCTTCTGCAAGCCATTCGGAATTAAGGGCAATGTCATTGTCAGAAGCGTAGATCGTCACTCTATCACTTACTTTCGCAAGGTTTGCTGGATTACTTTTGATAAAAATTTCTGCGTCGATGGCAGGAGCAACAAGAATGACCTCGCAAAAAGGTTTGATGTAACTTGGATCTCTCATGAGATCTTTTTCTTTATAAGAGATGAGATTTAAGATTCTTACAAGTGCTCGGCTACCCATACTGTGAGCGACAAGGTGAAGGCATTGATCTTTTTCTCGCTTAATATTTTTGCGAAGTTCTTTGATGAAGCGATTGAATTGTGAAAGTGAATTTTCAATGGCTGAGGCATCGGTTCTAAAATCCCAAGGCATGGGCACAGAAACATTCTGCGCAGGCCATGAGTAGCTCATGGGAACTCCACGAAAATCTAAATCAAGAGCGAGTTGAGCGGTTTTGCGAAGCGCTTTGGAAAAAGGCGTATTAAACCCATGTACGTAAAGGAAGACATCTTCTTTATCTCTTCTGAGTTCATCAGAATGTCCACGGCTTTCGAGGTTATCCGAAAGATCCTTCATAAAAGTTTCTTCGGTTTTCAAGTTGATACTTCTTAAAATAATATGATCTTTGGGATCGGCTATGAGATCGAAAAAGCCGGGTCGTTCAATCCGGCCACGAACATGACTTTTGGGTACGGTGACTAGGGCTTCGCCGTAGTCGATCGTTGAGCTCACTTCTTTAGAATAAAAAAAATCGCTTTCGAGTAAGCCTGATTTTTTACGGTTTGTCGCAAACGGAACTTTAACCACGTAGTAGGGTTCTTCTATAGGAGCTTCTGTGAGCATTTTAAAATCTTGTGGAGGAAAGGAGGGTGCTTTAGCGGGGCGAGGTTTTTTAGGATCAACAAGGTTCACAAATTCTACTTCGTTTGTTTCTTGAGCGTAGTCTTGAGGGCTTTTGGAAAATTGATCCTTGAAATTAATTTTGGTGTTTTTGTTTTGCACCAAAAGCAGGGACATCTGAAAGTTTTTGCTTTGCAAGCTTCGAGTAAGAGGAGTGAGGCCATCTGGATCGATTACGTTTGGATTGGCATTTGCTGAAAGAAGGTAAGTGGCTATTCCTGTTTCTTGAAGCTTCACTGAAAGGGAAAGGGGAGACCACCCTGAGCCGTCTTTTTGATTGATATTTAATCTGCGTTTAAAAATATTTTTGGAAGGGCTTTGAGCAATCATTTTTAAAAGATCTAAGTCAGAGTTTTGTATGACTCGTGTAAGGGGCGTGAATTTTTCGCTGTCTGGAGCGTTCAGGGAGGCTATGTAACCCTTGTCGAGCAAGTAAATAACTGAGTTCATTTTTTTTTCACGGCAGGCGATTTGTAGAAGGCTGTCACCGTTTGAGTCTTTTACGCTTTCGAGATTTCCGATGATTTTTTGAAATTGACGAATCTTCGGAATATTGGCGGTTTTGACTGCTGAGATAAGGGCTTCTTCAGTGACAGAAGTCTTTGCTTTGAGAATGCTGGGTACATTCAAAAAAAATAGGAAAAAAAGTAAAAGATAAAAATGATTTCCCTTCTTCATTAGCCCTCTCTTTCATTCACATCTTTAAACCACAAATGTAGTTTGAAATTTAAAGCA